>DASTEB010000613.1:0-8147 GCA_035710025.1 Chloroflexia bacterium | reverse complement strand
CGTGGATGACCACAAGGTCGCAGTGGGGGAGCAAGAGGCTCTGGGGGATGTAGCGCTCGACGTGTACGTTATCGGGCTGCTCGCCGAACGCTGCGGGGTCCACGTTGCGGCCCGTCGTCACGATGAGGTTGATAGGCTCGCTGCGCAGGCCGTCGAGTATGGCCTGCATGATGTGCGTCTGGCTGTTGTGCACGGTGCCGAGGGTGGAGTACACCGTGGGCACGCCGGGCGGCAACTGCTCCACCCAGTCGGGCAGGCGTTCGTGTGCGGATGCGTTGAAGCTCACGTGCCGGACGTGGTGCGCGGTTGGCGGGAGCGGGTTGGAGGGCTCGTGCAGGCTCGCGGGCAGGGGGCACAGGAGCAGGTAGCGGTGAAGCGTCTCGATGGGAGGGGCGGGCGGCAGGCCTGCGGCGGCACGGAGCCGGTCGAGGTTGGGGGCGATGGCAGTGTGCAGGGCGGGGCGGTAGGCGGCCACCTGCACGGCGGCATGGGGGATGCCCAAGCCGTCGGCAGCCACGCACCCGGCAAACTCGACCATGTCCCGCACCAGCACGTCGGGACGCCACTCGCGCGCTACGGCGAGCAAATCGGGCAGGGTGCGCTCGGCCCACAGGCCCGCGAAATAACGGGTCCACATGGCGGCGGGCCGCTCAAATGCGCCGTCCAGGTGGGCTACGCTCTCCATGCGCGCCCGGTGCTCCTCGTCGGTCTCGTCGGCCCCCGCCGGGAAGCAGCGGAAGCCGTTAGCCGACACGGTCGCGCAGAAGTTGGGGGCAGTAGCGAAGGCAACCTCGTGCCCGGCGCCCTCAAGCGCCCGCGCGAACGGCACAAGCGGGTGCCAGTGGCCGGACAGCGGCAGGTTGGTGAACAGCACCTTCATGGGGTCTCACAGCCCGCAACGTGTGAGGAACGTGCTGTGGGAGCGCAGGTGCGGTTGCGGCAGGGATACAGTATAGCACAAGCGTGAGCACAGCTACGCCTGAAGGTAAACGAGACTACCGCCCGTACTTCTGCCTGTACTGGAACGTACCCAACTGCGAAAGCAGCACGTCGTACGGCAGATCGTTCTCCGGGTGAAGCTCGAAGACGGCACGCTCGAAATACTGCACGGTATACGGCTTGCCGTCCAGTTCCGACACCTCAGTGAACTCGTCGGATATGGGGAAGCCCTGCTGGGCAAGCCCGCCGTTCTGCTCCCAGTACTCGCGGAAGCGCCCGCCGAGCCAGTGGCCCGTCTCGTCGAAAAGCTGGCCGTTGGCGCGGTTGGGGCGTTGGCCTGGCGCTCCGTCGGGGTACTTCTTCTTGTACTGGAACGTGCCCAACTGGGAGAGTAGCACGTCATAAGGCGGTTGGTTCTCAGGGTGGTATTCGAACACGGCACGCTCGAAATACTGCACGGTGTACGGCTTGCCGTCGAGGTCGGATACCTCGCCCATGACGGGGGAGATGGGGTAGCCCTGCTGGGGCAGACCGCCGTGGGTGTCCCAGTAGTCGTGGAAGATGCCGGTCAGGGCTTGCCCGGTCTCGGGGAAGGTGCGCGAGACGCTGCCTGGCAGGGCGGTGGGCGGTGCCAGCGGGGTGATGGTTCCGCCGCGCACGCCGCTCACCGTCACGGCCTGGATGCTCCACTTGCCGCGCGGCTCGGCCACGAGGCTCGGGTTGCTCTCGAATACCACGGTGGTGCCGCCGATGGTGGGTGCGCGCTGCGTACCGGGACCCGCGAACACGGCGAACTCGCGCCCGGCGGCCGCGTCGTAAGCGTAGATATCGGCGTTGGCGGCAAGCTCCTGGTCGGGCTCGTTGCGGAAGTCGGTCCACGCGATGAGGTCGCCCGCCACGGTGGGCTGGGCCTGGCGGCCGGGCGCCGTGGTGACCGCGAACTCCTTGCGCGTGGCGAGGTTGTAGGCGTAGATGTCGGCGTTGTAGTCGTCGCGGCCGCCGGCGTTGCGGTAGTCCTGCCACACGACGAGGTCGCCGTAGATCGCGGGGTCGGTCTGCAGGTCGGGCGCGTTGGTGATGGCGAACTCGCGCCCGGTGGCGATGTCGTAGGCGTAGATATCTCCGTTGAAGCCCTCGGGGTCCGGCTCGTTGCGGAAGTCGGCCCACACGATCACCTTGCCGTTGGTGGCGGGGCGGGTCTGGGCCGAGGGCAGCGTGACGACCGCCCTCTCGCGCCGTGCGGCCAGGTCGTACATGTAGATATCGCCGCCGTCGGGGTCGTCTTTGCCGAGGGCGGCGCGGAAGTCGGCCCATACGATCACGTTGCCCGATACGCGCACCTGCCCCTGCAATTGCGCCGCCGTCGACACTACGAACTCAGGTCCGGCGGGCAGGGCCGCGGCGTACAGATCGAAGTTGGCTGTGTAGTCGGCCGCGTCGGTGGAGGGGGTGTTGCGCCCGTCCTGCCACACGACGACCTTGCCGTCGGTGGCGGGGTTGTACTGGTTGTGGGCGGCGCGGGCCACCGGGGCGGCCTTGCGCGTGACGATGTTGAGCGCCCACACGTTGCACGGCCCGGCCGCGCAGTCGGTATAGGCGACCGTGTTGCCCGCGGCCGAGGGGGCCGCACGGTCGGCCTTGCCGTCGCCCGAGAGGGTGGCGACTGCGCTCACCGATAGGCCTGCCTGCCCCGCGAAGGCAATGGCCGGGGCCAGCACAGCCAGCGCGAGCAGCAAGGCGGCTGCCCGCCGGGAGATCGACCCGGGTTGAAACCGAAGTAGCGGAGCGCGGTGCGCCAATGTAGCCCTCCTGCGTGCCGTCGCGTGTAGCCGCCTGCCAATATAGCAGCCGTGGGGAAGCCAAGCGCGGATATGCACAGGCGTTCGGGTTTCGCGCTACGGCGACGGGTAACGCTGCCGGTACACGAACGAGCCGAGCAGCGACAGGAGCACATCGCCGGGCGGGGGGTTCTCGGGGTGGTACTCGAACACGGCCCGCTCGAAGTACTGCACCAGGTACGGCCTGCCGTCCACCTCCGATACCTCGACGAACGGCTCGGAGATAGGGTAGCCCTGCTGGGCCAGCCCGCCGTGCTGCTCCCAGTATTGCAGGAAGCGGCCTGATACCGTCTTGCCGGTCTCGGCGAAAAGTCGCGACGGAGGCGGGATAGGCACGGCCGTGGGCGTAATGGACATGGTGCCGGTTACGGTGGCTGCCGCCGTGGGCGTTGCCGTCGAGGTCGCTATGGGGGAGGGCGGCGCGGGCGGGCCGGACGGGTAGCGGCCGCGCAGGCGGAAGGTGCCGAGTTGCGCCAGCAAGACGTTGTGCGGCGGAGGGTTCTCGGGGTGGTACTCGAACACGGCCCGCTCGAAGTACTGCACTGTGTACACTTTGCCGTCGAGCGCGCTCGTCTCAGTTATCACGCCGGAGATGGGGAAGCCCTGCTGCGCCAGGCCGCCGTTGCGCGTCCAGTGGTCCAGAAATACGCCGGTGACGGCCTTGCCGGTCTCGGGGAAGAGGCGGCTGCCCGCGCCGGGGAGCAGGGGTGGGGGCGCGGGAGGTGCGTTGAGGGGGATGCCGGGGAGGGTCGCGCCCATGACGTCGGGGTCGCTGTTGCCACGCGCGTAGTCTTCCCATGCTACCAGACCCGCCGCGGTGGAGGGGGCAAGCTGCCTGCCGGGTCCGACGTATACGGGGAACTCGCGCCGGGTGGTGAGATCGTAGGCGTAGATGTCGGAATCTATGCCGCGCTCGCCGCCCGGGTCATTGCGCCAGTCGGCCCACACGACCACGTTGCCCCAGACGGCGGGCTGGGTCTGGCTGCCCGGCGAGGTGCTGACGGCGAACTCGCGCCCGGCGGCCAGGTCGTAGGCGTAGATGTCGCCCTGGCCCGTGCGGTAGTCGGCCCACACGACGATGTTGCCCGAGATAGCGGGGTCGGTCTGCGTGCCGGGGGCGGTGGAGACGGCGAACTCGCGGGCGGTGGGGATGTGGTAGGCATAGATGTCGGCGTTGGTGCCGTTGGGGTCCGGCTCGTTGCGGTAGTCGGCCCAGACGACGTAGTCGCCCGCGATGGCGGGGCGCACCTGTGCGCTGCGGGCCGCGGCTATAGGGGTCTCGGTGCCGCCCGGGATGTCGAACAGGTAGACATCGCCCGCCTCCTGGTCGTGTACGTCCCGCGCCGTTCGGAAGTCGGCCCACACCGCGTAGTTGCCCCACACACGGGGGGTGGTCTGCATGCGCCGGGCGCGGGACACCGGGTAGGGTTTGCGGTCGGACAGGTTCGCGCCGAACAGGTCGGTGTTTGAGAGGGCGCTCGAGCCGCCCGCCGCGGCCGAGCGCTCGTCCCGCCACACGACTCGCTGCCCGTCGGTGTGGGGCTGCTCTTCGTCCCACGAGCCTTCGGCAAGGGGCGCGGCCTTGCGGGTGGCGAGGTCCATTGTGTAGATGTCGCAGTCGCCCGCGCGGCAGTGAGTGTAGGCCATGATGCCGCCCGCGAGCGACGGCGACTGCTGGGCGCCTGTGCCCCCGGCCAGCACGAACGGCGCCGAGGCTTGGGGGCCTGACTGAGCAGCGGCAGACTGCGCGGCGGGTGTGACGGCGAGGAGCATCAGGCCGAGCAGGAGGGTCAAGATGCGTTTATGCGCGCGGGTGGTTGCGGGGTGAGGCATGGGCGATTGGCCTGGGTGAGTGCGGCAAGGTGGTACGGCGCTATCCGCAATTATACCCGGCGCACCGGACCGCCGCCCATTCGCGCCCTTACTTCTCGGCGCCCGCCATAACCAGAGCCATCATGATGAATGGGTCCGACTCCAGGAACCGTTCGCGGGCGACCCGGGCGGCATCCCACTCCTCCTGCGTGAGCAGGCCGAACTGCACCAGGGGGAGCAGTCGGTCGGCGTCGATCTGGGGCAGTGCTGCCTCCATACCGATCACGTCGGTATGAAAGGCGGGCAGCTCGATTTGCGGATTGCGGAAGCCGGCTCCTTTGAGCAGGCGCGGGAGCTTGCGCCCGATAAAGCGGTCGCCCCCCTGCGCGGCCTGCGCTTGAGCGAACCTTGCCAACGCCAGCTCAAACTCGGGGAGTCGAGGCTCGAACACAACGAGGGCATCGTCGACATCGCTGATAACGAGTTTGCCGCCGGGCTTGAGCACGCGCAGCACCTCTCGCGCAGAGGCCGTGGGATCTGGCAGGTGCTGAAACAGGAAACGGGCGTAGGCGAAATCAAAGCTGTTGCCGGGCAGGCCGGTGTCCATGATCGAGGCGTTGACGAAGCTCAGGCGATCACCTCCGGTGCCCGTGAGGTACTCCCGGGCCCGCTCGACCAGCATCGAGTCGATCTCCAAGCAGGTGACCGTGCTGCCGGGCACCAGCCGCAGTAGCTGCTCGGTAATGAACCCCGGCCCGCTGCCAAGCTCGAGCACGCTCATGCCGTCGCGCAGGCCGAACCGGGTGAGAGCAGCCGCCTCTTGCTCCCAGTGCAGAAGCGCTTGCGCGCGCAGGCGTTCGATCTCGCTCTCAGTATCGCGGTGTTCCTTCCTTACGTCGTAAGAACCCGGTGTAGACATCTGCCTGGCCTCCTTGCTTGAAATGGTTTCCGGGGACGGGCAGTCGTACGCGCGTAAGTAGCACGTCTGGTATGCGTGAAAATATACCCGATATTCGCTCGAGGTGCCAGTGTTGGATTAGCTGGCCGGCAGCGCTTCAGCGGGCCTGCGGTACAGCAGCAGCGCGGCGGCGTAGAAGACGATCACGGGCACGAGCAGCAGGTTGTACCCGACTAGCATGCTGAAGTACTCCAACATCCCACCCACCATAATGCCGAGCAGGTTGGAGGCGAATGCTACGTCTGCCTCCTCTGTGTCGCGGAAAGAGTTGGAGAAGATAACGTTGGCGAGGAACACGGGCGCGAAAGCCAGGAAGCTGGCCGCGAGGTAGCGCAGCGTGGGGTCGTTGAAGAGACCGCTACCAGGATCAGCAGCATGACCGGGAATGGCGGAAACCACCAGCGCGTTCGCCGGGCCGAGAGGATTCCAAGCCCAATCCCGAGGAAGGACGCGAGCAGGATGAAGTTGTTGAAGTAGCGGACGTAGGAGGGTATCCAACGGATGCACAGCAGCTCGAAGAAGAGCAGGGCGAACGCGAGGGCGAATATTCTGAGCCGTGCATCGGCGATTACCGGACGGTTTTGAGCACGGAAGCGGGCCGCGATGCCTGTGAGCGTATCTGCCGTAGCGGTGATGGACCTGCCGATCCGGGTGATTGTTGCCATGTGGTGCTCCGCGTGGGATATTGCGCGGTCAGGGTCTCGCCGCAGGGCGAGAGCAACCCTGTTCACATAGCAAGAACCCTTCCAAGCAGGGCGGACCTTGTTCGGGAAGGTGCACGTGAGCCGATTGGGGAAGTGTGCTAGAATGGCAGAAAGGAGTGAGGCCTCACCTTCATCGCGACGAATAGTGAGCCTGGGAGAAGAACATGTCCAACCTGTTGGAGAGGATCACAATAAACCCTGAGCAGTGCGGCGGTCGTCCGTGCATTCGCGGTATGCGTATAAGGGTTACCGATGTACTCGACCTCTTTGCTGCCGGGCTTACTGCCGAGCAGATCCTGGAAGAGATGCCAGACCTTGAGCCGGAGGACCTCCAGGCTGTGCTGCTCTATGCCGCGCGTAAGCTAGACCATCCAGTTTTGGTAGCATGATTATCTGGGTTGACGCCCAGTTCTCTCCAGCGATTGGTTCGTGGATCGGCCAGCGCTTTGGCTGCGAATGTGTTGCAGTGCGCGATCTGGGGTTACGAGATGCAGCCGACCGAGACATTTTTCAGGCGGCGCGACGCGAAGGTGCTGTCGTGATGACCAAGGACAGCGACTTCGTCCGCATGCTTGATGAGCAAGGCGCGCCGCCACAAGTTATCTGGGTTACTTGTGGCAACACCTCCAACGCACGGCTGAAAGAGATCCTCGATGTTACGTTGGCGAGTGCGATAGCCTTGCTCGAGTCGGGCGAGAGGCTAGTAGAAATCACAGGTACGTGATCCTAGCCTACTCCCCGTAAGGCGTCCAGATGTTCTTCACCTGGGTGGCTTCGCGCAGGAACTCGGGGCCTTCGCCCTGCTCGCCGGAGAGCCAGTCGCGGGGGTGGCCGTAGTTGACCCAGGTACGCTTCATGTTGCCCGCCGAATCGAACTCGACGATCTTGCTGCCCTCGGCGGTGCCGAAGTACCACATCGCGTCGACGTTGTCGTGCTGGGCGAGCACCTTCGTGAGGGTCTCGCGGGGGCCGGTGACGATGTTGACCACGCCCGCGGGCACGTCCGAGGTTTCGAGCACCTGGTACAGGTCGGTGGCGCTGAGGGGGTGGCGCTCGGACGGCACGACGACGACCGTGTTGCCCATCGCGATGGCCGGGGCGACCAGCGACACGAAGCCGAGCAGCGGGTGCTCGTCGGGGCAGGCGATGCCCACCACGCCGATAGGCTCGGGCATGGCTATCGACACGAGGCGGAAGGGTACGCGGTGCACCATGCCGTCGTACTTGTCGGCCCAGGCTGCGTAGGTGAACAGCCTCTCGATAGATAGCTCGACCTCGCGCTCGGCCTCAGCCTGGGTGCCGCCGGCCTGCTGCACGATGCGGCGGGCGAACTCGGCGGCGCGGGTGGAGAGGTTCTCGGCGATGTAATACAGGATCTGGCCCTTGAGGTGGCCGGTGGTGGACGCCCAGCCGGAGGCCTTGTCGGCGGCTTCCACGGCGTTACGGATATCCTTGCGGTTGCCGTCGCCTACCTCGCCGATGGCCTCGCCGTTCGGGCCGTACACTGTCATGCTGTAGCCGGAGTCGGGGCGGGCCTGCTTGCCGCCGATGAACTGCTTGGGCGTGCGGTCTATGGTCGGCAGGGTAGGCTGCCTGTGGCCGTTGGACGACTTGGGCAGCTTCTTCGGGGTGGGTTTTGCCTGCTCGGCGGCAGGTTCGCGGCGCTCCCAGGCGTGGCGCACGTACTCGTACAGGCCTTCTTTGCCGCCTTCGCGCCCGTAGCCCGACTCGCGGTAGCCGCCGAAGCCGGAGGCCGCGTCGAACAGGTTGGTGCTGTTGATCCAGACGGTGCCTGCCTTGAGCTGCGAGGCGACGTCGAGGGCGAGGTTGATGTTCTCGGTCCACACGGAGGCAGCAAGGCCGTAGCGCGTGTTGTTCGCCAGGGCGACGGCCTCG
>DASTEB010000612.1:0-2746 GCA_035710025.1 Chloroflexia bacterium | reverse complement strand
GAGCACGACGGCAGCCGTGCTGAACGCGAGGTCAAGCCCCGCATCCTCAAGCGCCGGGCCGAGCAGCCCGCGCCTCCCGAACGCCAGCAGCAGGGCGATTCCCGCCACGGCCGGAGGCATGACCAGCGGGATGTCCACCAGCGTCTCGAGCAGACGCTTGCCTCGGAACCGGTAGCGCGCCATCAGATAGGCCAGAGGCGTGCCGAGCACCAACATCAGCCCCAGGCTCACCAGCGTGGTGCCCAGGCTGAGCAGCAGGGCGTCGCGCACGATAGGCCGGGCGGCATACGTCGCGAGTTCGCCTACGGGCACGCGCAGCAGGAGGGCGACGATGGGCAGCGTCAGGAACGCCACGAACAGCCCGGCGGCCGTGGCGAGTGCGGCCCGGCCGAGGATGTGGCCTGTACTGGAGGGGGTGGGGATAGGGCTGGTGGCCTGCTCGGGGGCGTGTTCACGCGGAAGGGTGGTGGGGGTGATGTTGTCTTGCTCGATGGTCATGGTCGCCATACTGACCACAGTCGCCCAGGTCCCGCGACTATCATGTTGCCTGGGCCTGCAGAGACGTGCCAGCGTTCGTATTCCCCGTTATCCGCAAACGTCTCTAGCGTGATTCCATCTGCAAAGCGAAGGAATAGATCGTTGAAGTCGCCCGTCACTTCCACGCTCGATAGTTGCTGACCGACGAGAAGGTTGCGGACTTCCTCCTTCACGTTGTCCCCTGGATCACTCCCAGCCACGATTTCTCCGTCGTTTACAATACGCCACGCGCATGCTATCCATAGCCCGATGGAACCGAAGCGAATAAAAGGAAGGCTACCTGTGTACTCGACTTCGGTGCACACTGCGCCGATCAGCAGGCTCTTCAATTGCTCCACTGTCGCGTCATCCATTCACAACTCCTCGCTGGGCGCCCGCCTACTCACCCTCCGCCGGGCCGAAGCCGTACTCGGCCAGCACAGCCTGCCCCTCGGGAGACAGTACATATGCGACGAAGCGCCGGGCGCCTTCGGGGTTCGGGGCGTTCAGCGTAGGGGCGACGTAGTAGCGGGCGACTACGTTGTACGCATCGGGGATGGGTATCGTCGTGACGTCGCCGTTATCCGCGTCGGTGGCGTACACGATGCCCGCGTCGGCTTCGCCCAGCGCGACCTTGGCCAGCACCTGCCGCACGTTCTCCTCACGCGATACCACGTTGGCGAGCACCCGGTCGTCGAAGTCGGCCCCATACTCGGGCGCGGCCGACAGATTCTCCAGCGCCTGCACGCTGTAGTTGCCCGCTGGCACCGACGGCGCGGCCAGCACCAACTTCAGCCCCGGCCGGGCGAGGTCGTGGAGCGAGCGCACGCTGCCGTCCTTCGGGGCGACCACCACCAGCCGATTGGTCAGCAGCGGTCGAGCGGCTTCCGCGCCCACCGCGCCCGAGGCCACCGCCGCGTCCATGTTGAGCCGGTCGGCCGGGGCGAACACGTCGGCCCGAGCGCCCTGCGATAGCTGCGTGGCGAGCGCCTGCGACCCGGCGAAGTTGAACGTGACGTCCGACACCATGCCCTTCGCCTTCAGGTCGTCCCCGATGCGGGTGAACGCCTCCTTGAGTGAGGATGCGGCGAACACGGTGATCGCGTTCCTGCCGCTCACCGTGCCTGTGCCGGAAGCCAGCCCGCCCGCGCAGCCCGCGAGCGCCGCGGCGATCAGCATGAGCAGGACGGCGCCCAGAGCCTTCCTCACAGGGGCGCGTCCTCGGCCGCGGCGGGGCGGGCGATCATCACCGAGGTGGACTTGAACATCGCCACCGCCTCGACCCCAACCTCGAGGCCCATCTCGTCGGCGGCCTCGGTGGTAATCACGGCTACGATGTGGTTGTCGCCCACCTGCATCTCTATCTGGCTGACCACGTCGCCGCGCTTGATGGCGGTGATCACGCCGGGCAAGCGGTTGCGCGCGCTGGTCTGCGGCATCGATTGGTCGCTCATTCTGCCTGTTCTCCTGACGGCTCGCCCGCGCCCAGCAGCAGGGCGACTCTGAGGGCAAGCCGGGTGTCTGGGTCGTCGATATCTTCGGCCAGCAGGGCGCGTATGCGCGCCAGCCGGTAGCGCATCGAATTGCGGTGGATGTACAGCGCGCCCGCCGCGGCGACCGCGTTCCCGCCGTGGCGCAGGTAGGCCGACAGCGTCTTCACCAGGTCGCCGTGGTGCTTGCTGTCGTACCGGCGCAGCGGGTCGAGCAGGTGCGCGTAGTAGCGGGCGCGCTCAGGGTCGGCGCGGAGCGCGTCGAGCATCGGGGCGAGCAGGTCGTTGCTGCCTCCACCTTCCTGCCCGCTCACGCTCGGCCCCCCCGCAAGGCTGCTGTCATGCCCCAATCGTAACACACCGGCGTCCGGGCGGATTGTGCAGCGTGCACAACGTTGGCGGGACGTTCCGCCCAGGGGCAAACATACCGATTTCCTATTGTAAGTAGTCGGGCAGCGTGATAAAGTGTGCTCAGCCGCCATTGACGCATGACGCATGACGCATGATGGCTCATCACCCATCAGGACACAACCCGCATGGGCAACCTCGTGATACCGGCGCCGCCCCCGCCGCCCCCGGCACCGAGTCCGGCGGCATTAGCGGCGCCCGACCCGCACAGGCAGCAGATGGCCGCCCGCTATGCGCGCGTGCAGAGCATCGTCGTGCTCGTGATGCAGGCCGCTATCGTGCTGCTCTTCCTCACGGTGTTCAACCCGCTCAACCCGGCGTGGTCGGCTGCC
>DASTEB010000611.1:0-4890 GCA_035710025.1 Chloroflexia bacterium | reverse complement strand
GGACGCAGCGCGCAAGAACAAGCTCGACCCGGTGATCGGGCGCGACGAGGAGATCAGGCGAGTGATCCAGGTGCTGCTCCGGCGCACCAAGAACAACCCCGTTCTTATCGGCGAGCCGGGCGTCGGAAAGACCGCCATAGTCGAGGGGCTGGCGCAGCGCGTGGTGCGCGGGGACGTGCCCGAGGGGCTGAAGAACCGCCGCGTGGTTGCGCTCGACCTGGGCGCGATGGTTGCGGGGGCCAAGTACCGGGGCGAGTTTGAGGAACGCTTGAAGGCCGTGCTGAAGGAGATTGCCGAGGCTGAAGGCGAGATCATCGTCTTCATTGACGAGCTGCACACGGTCATCGGGGCGGGCGCCGCGGAGGGCGCGATGGACGCCTCCAACATGCTCAAGCCGATGCTGGCGCGCGGCGAGCTTCACGCCATCGGCGCGACCACGCTGGACGAGTACCGAAAGCATATCGAGAAGGACCCCGCGCTCGAGCGTCGCTTCCAGCCCGTGCTGGTGGAGGAGCCTTCGGTCGAAGAGACCATCTCGATCCTGCGTGGATTGCGCGAGCGCTACGAGGTACACCACGGCGTGCGCATCACCGACGGCGCGATGGTGGCGGCCGCCGTGCTGTCGCACCGCTACATCACCGACCGCTTCTTGCCCGACAAGGCGATTGACCTCGTGGACGAGGCGGCCGCTCGCTTGCGCATGGAGGCCGAGAGCATGCCGGTGGTGCTGGACGAGGTCGAGCGGCGGGCGATGCAGCTTCAGATCGAGCGCGAAGCTCTGCGCAAGGAGAAGGACGAGGCAAGCAAAGAGCGGCTGGAGAAGATCAACCGCGAGATTGCCAACCTGGAGGAGCAGGCCCGTGAGCTTCGGGCGCGCTGGCAGTCGGAGCGCGATGCGCTCAACCGGATCCGCGACCTGAAAGAGAAGATCGAGCAAGCGAACGCCGAGCTTGAGCGCGCCCAGCGAGCCGCCGACTTCGAGCGCGCATCGCAGATCCAGTACGGCGAGCTTCGCGACCTTGATACCCGCCTGCGCGAGCTTGAGGCGAAGACCGCGGGCGAGGGCGAACGGCGCCTGCTCAAGGAAGAGGTGGACAGCGACGACATCGCCGCGGTCGTGTCCCGCTGGACCGGCATCCCGGTCGAGCGCATGCTGGAGGGCGAGCTTGCCAAGCTGATGCTGATGGAGCAGCGGCTGCACCTGCGCGTGGTCGGGCAAGATGAAGCAATAAAGGCCGTCGCCAACGCGGTGCGCCGCGCCAGAGCCGGCCTGCAGGACCCCAACCGGCCGCTCGGCTCGTTCCTGTTCCTGGGGCCGACGGGCGTGGGCAAGACCGAGCTTGCGCGGGCTCTCGCCGAGTTCCTGTTCGACGACGAGAACGCATTGGTGCGCATAGACATGTCGGAGTACATGGAGAAGTTCGCCGTTTCGCGGCTAATCGGCGCGCCCCCGGGATACGTCGGCTACGAAGAAGGCGGCCAACTGACCGAGCCGGTGCGGCGCAGGCCGTACTCGGTGGTGCTGTTCGACGAAGTCGAGAAGGCACACCCGGAGGTGTTCAACATCCTCCTGCAGGTGCTGGACGACGGGCGGCTGACCGACTCTCAGGGCCGAACCGTGGACTTCAAGAACACGCTGGTGATCATGACCTCCAACATCGGCTCTCAGTACATCACCGACCTCGGTCCCGACCAGGAAGAAGAGATGCGCGCCCGGGTGAACGAGGCCCTGCGCGCCAACTTCCGTCCCGAGCTGCTCAACCGCATAGACGAGACGGTTATCTTCACGCAGCTTACTCGCGAGCAGCTTCGTGAGATCGTCGACCTGCAACTGACGCGGCTGACCCAGCGGCTAGAGGAGCGGCACATCACCCTCGAGGTGACCGACGCCGCGAAGGATCTGCTGGCCCGCGAGGGGTTCGACCCTGTGTACGGAGCGCGCCCGCTGAAGCGCGTGATCCAGCGCAGGTTGCTCGATCCGCTCGCCCTGGAGATAATCGGAGGCACGGTACACGACGGCGAGACGGTGGTAGTCGAGGTCGATGGCGACACGCTGCGATTCACCGTGCCCGGCCGCACAGGCGGGGTAGCCGAGGCGGCCGCTGCCTCGTAAGCGTCGGATAGCAACCATTTAGGGCCGGACGTACCGGCAGAACTCGGAGGCCAAGGTCATGGGGATCGACCCAGGAAACGACCTTCACGGGCGAGACTCTAAGGTCACGAGCACCGACGTAGCGATTGCGCTGCTGCCCGAGCGGTCGGAGTCGCTGTGGGTCGGCGGAATGCACATGCACAACGTGCCGATGGCGCTCGTGCGCGAGATCATCAGGCACGGCAAGCGCTTTGAGACGCTGTACGCAGCCCCGTCCGCCTCGATGGCCGCCGACCTGCTGATCGGCGCGGGACTGGTCGACCGGGTAGTGCTGGGCTACGCGGGCTTCGAGCACATCGGGCTTGCACCCGCGCTCCGCCGGGCGGCCGAATCGAACGGGCAAGTTGACATAATCGAAGCGGACTCGGGCAGCCTGGTGCTGGCGCTGCAGTCGGGAGCGTACGGGCAGCCGTTCGCCGTTCTGCCCGATGGGCTGCAGCGCACCGACCTTCCTGCCTCGTCGCCCGACTGGTACCGCACCGTGGCCGACCCGTTCTCGGGGGAGGAGAGGCTGGCGGTGGCGGCGGTGCGCCCCTCGGTAGCGCTGATACACTGCCAGCAGGCCGACGAGTACGGCAATGGCGTCTTCAAGGGCAGCGTCTTCACCGACCGGCTGCTCGCTTTCGCCGCTCAGCGCGTGATCATGCAAGTCGAGCAACTGGTGGGCAACAACCAGATCATCAAGTACCCGCAGCAAACAGGCATCCCGGCTTTCCTGGTCCATTCGGTCGTGCCGGTCAATTTCGGGTGCCACCCCACCGCCTCGCACCGCTTCTACAACTACGACGACGTGCATATCCGGCTCTATCTAAAAGCCGCCGCGACCGAGGAGGGCTTTGCCGAGTACATGAGGCACTTCGTGACGCAGGCCGAGAGCCAGGAAGAGTACATGCGGCGCGTGCAGAACCAGGACTGGGGCGCCGTGCAGGAGGAAGCGCGTGGGTGACGATTACAGGCCGGTACTACGGCCCGGCTCCGACCCGGTAGTGTTCTTCAAGCAGCCGGGCGGCGACGCGGGCGCTCCGGCAAAGGGCCACATCATGGCCGCGGCGATGGCGCGGGCGTTGAAGGATGGGGAGCTTGTGGTGGTCGGGGCGAACCCGCTGCTTCCGCTTTCGGCGGCACGGCTGGCCCAGCTGATGCACGCGCCAAACCTGAACGTAATCGCGGGGGCGAGCGGAGGCGTCAACCCGCTGCTCGAGCCACTGGCCCCGTCGTCCGGCGATTACGCTAACCTGGTGGCCGAGGCGGCGCTCACGTTTCCAGAGGTGATGATGGCCCACATGAGCGGGCGCGCCGACATCTTCTTCGCCGGGGGTCTGCAGATAGACCGACGCGGCAACTGCAACCTCGCCAGAACGGCACAGGACGGCCGTGTGACGCTTCGCGGTCCCGGATCGGCCGGAATACCGTGGGCGGCCGCGGCGCGCCGCACAATCCTCTACACGACCTCGCACACCACACGCGTGTTCGTGCCCAGAGTGGACTTCGTAAGCCTCGCGGGGCACCCGGAGGCCGGGCCGGCCGGCGAGCGCGCGCCTTCGCTGGTGGTCACGCCGCTGGCCGTGATGGACTTCTCGCCCGAGGGCGACATGCGGCTGATTAGCGTGCACCCGGGCGTCACCCCGGAAGAGGTGCGCAACAACACCGGCTTCGACCTCATGATGCCCGAAGGGGCAGTGCCAACGACCGCGCCGCCCACCGATACGGAACTGGCCCACATGCGCTCATTTGACCTGGACGGGCTTCTCGCCATCGTTGTGTAGCGGACTGCGCGCCGCCGCGTCGTGTCTCGCGCAACCTGCCGCTTCGTGCCGCGTTACTGCTAGTAGAGGGGTGTGCACAGCCCGGAGACAGCAGGACTTCTAAGTAAGGACACGATACGCGATGAAAGAGATGACCATTATGAGGACGTCGAGCAGGGCGCGCGCCGGCCTCTCGTTCGCTACGGCAGCGGCACTGCTGTTGACTTCGGCGCCCGCCCTGACCGCATCGGCGCAGCCCGCGGGCTTCGCACACGATGCTTTCCGCCGCTCCTGGGAGCGTACCGACCTACTTGTCTCGCAGGGACAGGTCGCCCGAACCTGGGTCTGGGGCCCGGTCGCGGGGCGCTCGCTGCAAGAGCCTTTCCGCGAGGGACGAAACGGCACCCATCTCGTGCAGTACTTCGACAAGGCGCGCATGGAGATCAATGATCCCATCGCCGACCAGAACAACCCCTTCTTCGTGACAAACGGTCTGCTGGTCGTTGAGATGATCAGCGGGAGACTACAGACCGGCGTGAATACGTTCGAGGACTCGGTCCCCAGCGAGGTTCGCATAGCGGGGGACGACGGTTCGGACGCGCCAACCTACGCCGCGCTGCAGCGAGTGGCCTCAGTGGGGCTTGTGGGCCTTGAGAACAGGGCGCAGCAGGTACCGCCCGGCGCGATTATTCCGCCTGTGCACATCAACCGCTTCGGCGAGCTTAACCCCGTGCCTCCCGGCGCAGCGGCCCCCGAAACGATCCGCTCGGCAGGTTACGTGCCGGAGACGGGGCATAACATCGCCCAGCTTTTCATGGACTACTTCAACACCGTCGGTCCGGTGTACGAGAACGGGAGGGTGATCAGCGGCCCACTGTTCAACTGGGTGAGCGCGTTCGGCTACCCCGTTACCGAGCCGTTCTGGACGACCATCCGCGTGGGCGGGCAGGACCGGCTCATTCTGTTCCAGGCGTTTCAGCGGCGCATCCTGAC
>DASTEB010000610.1:0-7450 GCA_035710025.1 Chloroflexia bacterium | reverse complement strand
CAACGACGGCTACGCCGCTTCGCTTGAGGTGCGCAAGATCTACCGCGTGCTGCCGGACCCGGGCGCCGCGGCCGCGCACATACTCCGGGTGGTTGACGAGTCGGGCGAAGATTACCTGTATCCCGAAGACTACTTTGTGATGCTGGACTTGCCTGTTGCCGTGCGGGATACCCTGTTAGCAGTAGCCTGACCCAGGCCCGCCACCGGAATACAAGAGCAATGAGAAACGCCGCCCCATATCGGAGCGGCGTTTCTCGTTGTGCCCGGTTGGGTTAGCGCCTAGGGCGCGACGGTGGAGTTGTACTCCTCCAGGTTCTCGTTAGCGGTGGCTGCCGCTTCGTCCAGCGCATCCTTGGCCGTGGCCGCGGTGCCCAGCATGTAGGCCTCCATCGCGCCCTCGACCAACGGCCGAGCGCCCGCGAAGGTGCCGAACACGGCGCCCGCCGTGGCAGGGCTTTCCTGCGTGGCGCGCAGCTCGTCCACCGCCACCTGGAACTGCGGATACCTTTCCAGGGCTTCCTTCATCTCAGGCAGGTCGTACGATGCCTGGCGGGTCGGGTAGTAGCCCGTGTTCGAGGCGAAGAACGCCTGCGACTCGGGCGACGACACGAATTCGACGAACTTCCACGCGGCCTGCTGCTGCTCGGGCGTGCCCTCGTTGGTGATCCACACGGAAGCACCGCCGATGATCACGCCGCCCGGCGCGCCCGCCGGCTTGGGCAGGAAGCCCACGCCCACGTCAACCACGCCTGCCCGCTCGGCCTGGCTTGCCCAGTTGCGCAGCACCGCGATCGACTCGAAGGTGATCGCCGCCTCGCCCCTGGCGAAGTTGGAGCCCAGCGTCGAGCCGGCCGTCGTGCCCGAGTGACGTCCCATGCTGCGGCCCAGGCCCTCGTCCTGCAATTGCTTCAGGAAGTTGAGCCAGTTCTGGCCTTCCTGGTTGTTGAACACGAGCCTGGTGGCCCGCTCGGCGCCGCGGCCGTTGTCCGGCTCGGCGAACAGAGCGCCCTGCGTGGCAAGCTCCTGCTCCAGGATCCAGCCGTACAGCGAGAAGTCAACGCCCGAGCGGGTGATGTTGCCGTTGGCATCCTTCTTCACCAGCTTGCGCGCGGCCTCGATCACCTCGTCGTAGGTCTGAGGAGGGTTGTCGGGGTCGAGACCGACTTCCTTGAAGGCGTTCTTGTCGTAGTACATGACCGGCGCCGAGCTGTTCAGCGGCATCGAGTAAAGGACGTTGTTGATCGTGTAGTAGCGCCGCACCGCAGGCTCGAGGTCGTCCACAAGGTCGGTCAGACCTTCCTTGTCGATGAAGTCCTGCACAGGGATGATGCGGTTGGTGTCGATCATGCGCTGGGTGCCGATGTCGTAGATCTGCACGACGTTGGGCAGCGAGCCGCCCGCCAGGCTTGTGTTCAGCTTGTTGATCGTGTCGTCGTAGTTAGGCTGCTGGATCGCCTCCACGTAGTACTGCTGCTGGCTCTCGTTGAACCTGTTGACCATCTGCTGCACGATACCGCCGTTGAAGCCGGTCAGGCCGTACCAGAAGGTGATCTTGGTCGAGCCGGCGGCCTGGGGCACCGTGGGGAACGGAGTGATGGTGGGGGCCGGGGCCGCCGCGGTGGGGCTGCCTGCCGCCGCCGCGGTGGTGGGCGTGTCGGCTGCTGCTGCCGTAGTGGGCGTGTCAGCGGCCATCGCCGTGGTGGCGGTCGGCGCTTCCATTGCGGTCGTCGCGGTAGCCGGGGCCACCGCGGTTGTGGGGGTGGCGGCCGTCCCGCCGCACGCTGCCAGCGTTCCCGCCAGCATGACCGTCACCATCGCCAGTGACGCCCCACGTTTCCACTTGTCGATACTCATGTCTTTCCTCCCTTTGAAATGTCCGGTACAAAACTCGTCAATCGTTTTGTGCCCACCGGGCGGGTGAAACCGAGATGTTCTTCAGCGCCATTGCCCGGCCCCCGGGCCTCGCGGCCCTCGGGCCTTGCATGCAGAGTGCCTTGCGAGGCGTGCGGCGCTTGCAGCTGCGCTTGCGGCCGCGCCTTACGCCCTGCGCGGCAGGCTCAGCCTTTCAACGCGCCGCTCGTCAGGCCCTTCACCAGCTGCTTCTGGCCCAGCACAAGAAGCACCAGCGTGGGCAGCATGACGATCAGCACGCCCGCCATCTGCAAGTTGAAGAGCATCACCTCGGACGATCTGAAGGCCGTGATGCCAACCTGGGTGGTACGCCACTCCGGGCTGTCGGTCACGAGCAATGGCCAATAGTACTGGTTGTACGTGCTCAGGAACGTGTACACCGCGAGCGTGCCCAGGGCAGGGCGCGACAGGGGCAACAGGATGGACCACAGGTAGCGGGTTCGCCCGCACCCGTCGATCACCGCGGCCTCGTACAGCTCGCGGGGGATCTGCATAAAGTATTGCCTGAGCAGGAAGATGCCGAAGCCGCTCGCCAGGAACGGCACGATCAGCCCCTGGAAGCTGTCCTTCCAACCGAGGCCCACGATCGTGAGGTAGTTGGGCACGATGGTGGCTTCCCAGGGGATCATGAGGGTGGCGAGGAAGAAGAAGAAGAAGAAGAGCTTGCCCGGGAAGTTGAGCATGGCGAGGGCGTAGGCCGCCAGCGAGCAGATGATAAGCTGCCCCACGGTTACGACAATGGACACCACGAAGGAGTTGAGCACCCACCTGCCCAGGTTGTCCTCGATGCGGAAGGCCTCGCCGAACACGCCCCAGTCGAGGTCGTTGAAGTCGGGCACGAGAGTGGGCGCGATAGTCGGCCCCTGCAGCGCGAGCGACAGCGAGAAGATTAGGGGGAACAGCAGTATGAGCGAAGCGATGGTGAGCACCACGTACTGGCCCACCTTCCGGGCGACCTCGCCGGGCGTGGTCTTGTTGTACTGCACGAGGGCGGCCTGGGTGCGGGCTGCCCCTCCGGGGCGCTCCGCTGTCGCCGCGTCGGAAACGGCGCTCACTGGTAATGCACTCTCCTCTCCAACACTCTGAACTGGATGACGCTCATGGTGAGCAGCACGACGAACAGCACGACGGCAAGCGCCGAGGCGAAGCCGTAGCGGTTGTCCTTGAAGAACGACTCGAACAGGGCGAACACCAGCACGTTGGTCGAGCGGTCAGGCCCGGCGTTGGCGATTAGGACGTTGAACTGGGTGAATGCCTGGAAGGCGTTGATGGTAGAGATTATGACCAGGAAGAGCAGGGTGGGCGTGAGCAGGGGCGCGGTAATATGGCGGAAGGTGGCCCACGGCCCGGCCCCATCTATGGTGCTCGAGTCGTACAGGTCCTGCGGGATGGCCTGCAGGCCCGCCAGGGCAACGACGAAGTTGAAGCCGAGGCTTGTCCAGATGGTCATGAAGGCGACGGCGGGCAGAGCGGTTGCGGGGTCGAGCAGGAGGCCCTGGTTCCTGATACCAAGCAGGTCGATCAGCCAGCCGGTCATCTTGAGGCTGGGGTTGTAGATGAGCGCCCAGATGACCGACGCACTCGCCACGGAAATGGCGACGGTACTGGTGAAGATGGTGCGGAATATCTGTATGCCGCGCAGCTTGACGGCGGCGAGCACGGCCAGGCCGACGGCGGCGATAACACCCAGAGGCACGACCATCAGGGCGAACTTGAGGGTGGTGAGGATGCTCTCCAGGTACTCGGTGCGCCCGCTGCCGTCGATGTTGAGGATGCGGGCGTAGTAGGTGAGGCCGTTGAAGCGGGCCGGGTTGCCCACGGGGTCGGTGATGTGCAGGCTGAGCCAGATGGAGCGGATGAAGGGGACGAAGGTGAACGCGAGGAAGACGAGGATGGCGGGCGACATGTATAGCAGCGCCCACCACAGGTCGCTGCGCGCTCGCGTGCGGGCGTAGCTGCCGACGTCGACTCTGGGGGCTTCTGCTGTTGTGGGGTGGGCGGCCTGTGTTGCGGCCACGCGGAGGCTGGTCTTGAGCTTTGCCATTCAGGGTCCGGTTCCAGGTACGGGCTGCGCGCCGAGTATTGAGGCTGCCATGCGGCCCGTTCCACGGTATACGGCATAGAGCCTACAGCGAGATGGCGCACGGCCAGACATTGCTCATTCTACCCGACACTTAGAAGTTTATCAACCGCAAGGGGTCGTGACGAGTGACGAGTGACGTGTGGGCACATCCTTACCGGGTAGTGCGGACTAAGCCGGGGTGCTCGGCGGAGCTCACGCATCACCCATCACCCATCACGCATCACGCATCACGCATCACGCATCACGCATCAGGACACCCTCTTGCGAAAGGTGGCTCAACTCTGATACTCTTATCTTGACCCCCAATGCAACTGCGCCTCCCCGGCGTGTGTTATCGCATCGGGGCCGTTCTGCTATCGCGTCCCTCGTACAGCCGTCATGCCGCCCGGTAGATAGAAGGAACCATGCAAGAAACCACGAGCAAGGTCGAGGAGCGACTGCGCCAGATCGAAGAGCAATACTACGGCGTGTTCCAGGCCACCACCGATGGGCTGGTGATCAACGACCTGGAGGGGCACGTCGTCGAGGTCAACCCCGAGTTCTGCGCGATGCACGGGTACACTCGCGAAGAGATGATCGCGATGGACCCGACAGGGTTCGTCCACCCCGACAGCCACGAGCAACTTCGTCAGTTTTTCGAGACGGTGGCCCGGGGCGAGCAGTTCTACTGCGAGGCGATGGACGTGCGCAAGGACGGCACGCCCTTCCACGTCGAGGTGTACGGCACCAGCTTCATGTACAAGGGCGAGCCGCACATCCTCGGCGTGGTACGCGACATCACCGAGCGCGCGCACGCCCGCGAATTGCTGGAGCAGCGCGTCGAGGAGCGCACCCGCGAGCTTGCTACCCTGCTCGATGTGTCGAGCAATATGGCTTCGATGCTCGAGCTTGAGCCTCTGCTCAACGAGATCCTGGACCAATTGAAGCTTGTGGCCGATTACACGAACGCGGCCATATCCATCATTGAGGGCGACGAGCTGCGCTACCTTCAATTCCGCGGCCCAGCATACGGTGCCAGCGCGCTGGATGAGCCGGCGATACAGGTGGAGCCGGACGAACCGGTCTGGCGCAGTCTCCTGCGTGGTGAACCTGTCCTGATCGCCGACATTCGGGGCGATACACAGGAGGCCGCGGCATGGCGTAAGGGTGCGGGTGACGAGTCGCCGGCCGGCCTGGAGCACGTGCGTTCGTGGCTGGGTGTGCCGCTTACACTCAAGCAGCAGGTGATAGGCATGCTCAGCCTGTCGCACGACCAACCCGACTACTACACGCCTCGCCACGTCAAGCTCGCCACGGCCGTGGCGAACCAGGCGGCGGTAGCCATCGAGAATGCGCGGCTGTACGAAGAGGCGCAGGAGACCAACCGCCGTACCGCTACCCTGGCCACCGTGGCTTCGCGGGTGGCGCTTGGCGGCTCGCTCCAGTCTACGCTGGACGACCTGTGCCGCTCGGTGGTGGAGGCGACAGGCGCCGTGGCGGCGGCGGTGGCCGTGATAAAGGAGGATACAGGGCTGCAGCACATGACCGGCACCTGCAACCTGCCCGAGGGCTACCCAGAAGCGTTGAACGCCGTGCTCGACGAGGGCACGCTGATGCTGGCCCAGCCCGCCTTCGAGGGGCGGCGGGCGGCGCTCATTCGAGGGATGCGCGACAAGGTGCTGAGCGCCCCGGACTATGCCCGCCTGCACGAGTTCATGCGCATGGTCGAGTGGGATACCATATTGGCCGTGCCGATGATCTACCGCGGGCAGTCGATGGGGGTGCTGCTGGGCTATTACCTGCCCGAGCGCAAGCTGTCGGCCGGGGAGTTGGGCCTGTGCATGGCTATCGCCGACCAGGCCGCGGTGGCCGTGGAGAACGCTCGGCTGGTCAAGCAGGCGCAGGGCAAGGCTGCCCTCGAAGAGCGCCAGCGGCTCGCCCGCGAATTGCACGACTCGGTCACGCAGGAGCTGTTCAGCATCAGCCTGACGGCGCGCAGCATCCAGATGCTGCTCGAGCGCTCCGGTAATCTCACCGACTCGGTTCGCGACAAGATGCTCGACCTGCGCAACCTCACGCAGGGCGCACTGGCAGAGATGCGCGCCCTCATCTTCGAGCTACGCCCCGGCGCGCTGGAGGAGGAAGGGCTGCTGCAGGCGATCCGCAAGCACGCCGCGGCGGTGCAGGGCCGCGAGATGATGCAGATCGACGTGGTCACCGGGGAGGGGGGCATCCCGCGCCTCAAGCCCGCCGCAGAGGAGGCGCTGTACCGCGTGGTGCAGGAGGCGCTGCACAACGTGGTCAAGCACGCCCGGGCGAGCAGCGTCACCGTGTCGCTGGCGGTGGAGGACGGGGGTCTGGTAGTGCGCGTCACCGACGACGGGTTGGGCTTCGACCCCGGCGCGGTGCCGGTGGGCCACATGGGCCTCGACACGATGCGCCAGCGTGTAGCCGCGCTCTCAGGCGACTACAACGTAGACAGCGCGCCGGGCCGCGGCACCACGGTGCAAGTCCGCGTGCCCCTGGACGAGTAGCGGCTGGGGGAGTAGAACTGATGCGTGATACGTGATGCGTGAACTCTCCTCAGCACCCCGGCATACTCCGCACTACCCGGTAAAGATAAGCCCACGCATCACGCATCACGCATCATGACCCCGGCTTCCGACATTGCAGCCGCGAAATGCGGCAGCGAGCGCTCGATCATCTCGTCGCCGGCCGTGAGCGAGATGCGAAAGTAGCCCGGCTCCTCGACCACGGTGCCCGGCAGGCACAGCACGTCGCGCTCGGCCAGCATGGTGGTGAACGCCCAGTCGTCCTCGATGGGCGAGCGCACCAGCAGGTAGAAGGTGCCCTCGGGCACGTGCAGGCTGTAGCCCATGTCGCGCAGCGCGCCCACCATCCGGTCGCGCTTCTGCTGCAGGTGGCCCACGTCGATGCTTAGCTTCTCCAGGTCGCCAATCGCGTGCTGGAGCAGGGCGTTGGGGAAGGCGAAGCCGGTCATCGCCTGCGCGGCGAAGATGGCGTTTCGCAGCACCTCTCGCCCCGTCATGGTGGGCGGCAGCGCTATATACCCGAGGCGCTGCCCGGGCGTGAGCAGCGTCTTGCCGTAGGTATACAGCAGGAACGAGTCGGGGTAGAAGGCGGTGGGGCTTGGGTACTCGCGCCCGTCGAACACGATGCGGCTGTACGCCTCGTCCGACAGCAGGTAGATCCGGCGGCCGTTGCGCTTGCTCGCCTCGGTGAGCAGCGCGCCCAGGCGCGACAGGGTCTCGGGCGGGTAGATCTTGCCCGTGGGATTGTTGGGCGAGTTGACGATGATGGCCCGCGTTCGCTCGGTGATCGCGGCTGCTATCGCGTCGAGGTCGAGGTCGAACGTGGCAGGGTCTATCTTCACGCGCACCGGCCTCGCCCCATACGTAAGGATGAGCGCCTCGTAGAAGAACCACGGCGGGCTGATGTAAATGACCTCGTCGCCGG
>DASTEB010000609.1:0-6286 GCA_035710025.1 Chloroflexia bacterium | reverse complement strand
CATGTACGGGGGCTTTCCATAGGGGATGGGGCTGTGCCGCAGCCAACAGTATAAGCCGAATCGCGGAATGGCGGCAAGGCAGGGAAACGACAGGGACACGCGCTGTGCGTGTCCCTGTCGTGTGAATCGGTGTGTAGGTTTCGCCCTACCCTGCCATCGCAGGCTCGGGCAGCGGCGGAGTATCCACGGGCGTGGCCGGGCGCTTCCAGCGCAGGTTCGGCTCACGGGCCGCCGTCACCTCGTCAAGGCGCGTTAGCTCGGTTGTGGTAGGGGCGCTGTGTACCAGGTCGGGGTCCTCGTGGGCTTCCTGGGCGATCGCCTTCATTGCGGCGATGAACTGGTCGAGCGTCTCCTTCGACTCGGTCTCGGTCGGCTCGATCATCAGCGCTTCCTCCACAATCAAGGGGAAGTACACCGTTGGCGGGTGCATCCCGTAGTCGATCAGGCGCTTGGCCACGTCCTTGGTGGTGACGCCGGTCTCGGCCTTGATGTTCTTGGAGGACAGCACGCACTCGTGCATGCAGATGCGGTTGTAAGGCAGGTGGTAGGTGTCCATCAGGTTCACGCGGATGTAGTTCGCATTGAGGATGGCGTCCTCGCTCACCCGCCGCAGTCCCGGCAGGCCTAGGTGACGAATGTATGTGTAGGCGCGTACGTGCATGCCGAAGTTGCCCCAGTAGTTCTTCACCCGTCCGATGGACTGCTCCGGTTCCACGAAGCTGTACTTGCCGTCCTGCTCGCCAACCACGGGCTTAGGCAGGAACGGGGCGAGGAACTCTTTGCAGGCAACGGGCCCCGAGCCGGGACCGCCGCCGCCGTGGGGCGTGGTGAAGGTCTTGTGCAGGTTCAGGTGCATGACGTCGAAGCCGAGGTCGCCGGGGCGGATGTGGCCCACCAGAGCGTTCAGGTTGGCCCCGTCGCCGTACATCAGGCCGCCCGCGCGGTGTACCATGTCGCAGATCTTGAGGATGTCCGGCTCGAACAGGCCGAGGGTGTTGGGCACCGTCAGCATCATGCCCGCGACCCTGTCCGAAAGGTTGGCCTCCAGCGTGCCGAGGTCCACCGAGCCGTCGGGGCCTGACTTGAGGCTTACCATCTTCATGCCCACAGCCGCGGCCGTGGCCGGGTTGGTGCCGTGGGCCGAGTCGGGCACGAGGATGATGTCGCGCTCGTAGTCGCCGCGAGAGCGGTGGTAGGCGCGGATCATTAGGATGCCGGTGAACTCGCCGTGCGCGCCCGCCGCGGGCTGCAGTGTGCAGGCGTCCATTCCGGTCAGTTCGGCCAGCATCTCCTGCAGCTC
The DNA here is from genome assembly GCA_035710025.1 of Chloroflexia bacterium. Classification (GTDB taxonomy): domain Bacteria; phylum Chloroflexota; class Chloroflexia; order QHBQ01; family JADMIH01; genus JADMIH01. The sequence goes on along the minus strand of DASTEB010000609.1, from coordinate 4,986 downwards.
GTACTGAAGCTGCAGCGCGCCCTGCGCGCCCTCCTCGGGCGTGTAAGGGTGCAGGTGCGCCCAGCCCGGCATGATCGCCACGTCCTCGTGTACCTTGGGGTTGTACTTCATGGTGCACGAGCCGAGCGGGTAGAATCCGGTGTCGATCGAGTAGTTCTTCTGGCTCAAGCGCACGAAATGGCGCGTCACGTCCACTTCGGACACCTCGGGCAGATCAAGCTCTTCGCGCAGCAGGCTCGGGTCGAGCGGCGGCGCTTCGTCCATGTCCACCTGGGGGAGGGAGAAGCCGGTGCGGCCTGGGCTGCTCAGCTCGAAGATAAGGGGTTCTGTGCTCATTGTGTCACCTCTCCTACTTCTGCATGTCAGCCAGCACGGAGACCAGCCTGTCCATTTGTTCCCGGGTGGTCAGCTCTGTGCAGGCCAGCAGCCATGCGTTTTCGGCGCCGTCCACCTCGGGATACTTGCTTATGTCGAGACCGCCCACGATCTTGTGCTCGAGCAGCTTATTGTTGATCTCGGCGGGCGGTACGGGGGTCTGCACCGCGAACTCCTTGAAGAAAGGCTCGCGGCTCAGGATCTTGTAGCCGGGCAGCTGCTTGATACGGTTGGCGAGGTAGTGAGTCTTCTGGCAGCTCAGCTCGGCCACGCGCTTGAGGCCCTGCGGCCCCATGAGCGACAGGTACGCCGTCGCGACCACGGCCATCAGACCCTGGTTCGTGCAGATGTTGGACGTGGCCTTTTCGCGGCGAATGTGCTGCTCGCGCGTCTGCAGCGTGAGCACGAAGCCCCTCCGGCCCTCGGTGTCCTTTGTCAGGCCCGAAAGGCGGCCCGGCATGATGCGCACGTACTTCTCCTTGGTCGCCAGCAGGCCCAGGTACGGCCCGCCGAACGACATCGGGATGCCCAGCCCCTGGCCCTCGCCGATGGCGATGTCAACGTCAAGCTCACCCGGGCTTTTCAGCATACCCAGCGAGATAGGGTCGTATACCTCGATGAGGATAGCGCCCGCCTCGTGGATGATGTCGGCCAGGTTGCTGAAATCGCGTATCTCGCCGATGAAGTTGGGCTGCTGGATGATCACGCAGGCCACGTCGCTGCCAAGCTCAGACGCTTCGCGGATGTTGGCGTCGCGCTCGACGATCTCGATGCCGTGGCTGTCGCCGTAGGTGCGCAGCACCGCCTTGTGCTCGGGGTGCATGCGCGGCGAGATCACCACCTTCTTTCGCTTGGTGATGTTTGAGGCCATGACCGCAGCTTCGGCCGTGGCCGAGGCCGCGTCGTACATCGAGGCGTTTGCCACGTCCATGCCCGTAAGCTGGCAGATGAGCGTCTGGAACTCGTAGATCTGCTGCAGCGTGCCCTGGCTCAACTCGGGCTGGTAGGGCGTGTAGGCCGTGTAGAACTCGGAACGCGACATGATTCGGTACACCGCGCTTGGGGAGTAGTGGTTGTACGAGCCTGCACCAAGGAAGGTGGCGTAGCGGGTCGAGTCGTAGTTCAGCTCGGACATGCGCCGCATCTCGGCCACGATCTCGGGCTCGGAGAGCGGCGCGGGGATGTCGATCGGGGGGTCTATCACGGAGGCGGGCACTTCGCGATAAAGATCGCTGATGCTGCTCAGGCCGATGGCCTTCAGCATCTCCTCGCGCTGCGCCTCCGTGTTCGGGGTATATACCATGTTGCTTACCTCTACCTCTTGGGGTTCGGCGGGTCGCTCAAGGGAGGATAGCGACCCCGCCTATCCGGTTGTCTGTTTCGTCACTATGCGCCGCACTGCCGGGCGCCGTATCTGCCTCTATAGATCGTCATACTCGAAATACTGAGCCGTGACCTCGGGTCTGTTCACGGCCGCCACGCTCGGCTCGCGCATCGAGCGCCAGGGCAGCGCCGAAAGCCTCTCGACGGCCTGCTCCACCGGGAAGAAGCCGCACTCAGTGACGAACTCGTCGGTACCGCTCGCCTGCGGCTCGCCGCTCCACTCGTCCACCTCGAAGGTGAGCGCAAGGGCGCCGGTGCCGGACGCCGGGTCCAACGCGTGGCTCACGCAGCGGAGAGCGCCGAGCCGCATTACCTGGAGGCCGGTCTCCTCCAGGACCTCTCGCGCGACCGCCTGCGACAGGTTCTCGCCCTGCTCGACGCGGCCCGCCGGAAGCGCCCACAACGGCGCGGGATCGTCCGGCCCTTGCTGCTTCACCAGCAGCACGTCGTTCCCCCGGCGAACCACCGCGGCCACCACCAACACGCTCATCTGCGGATCAGCGAGCCACCCTGTCCCACGGCTAGCTCTGCGACTTCTCGAACTCGTCGTAGGCGGCGGCGTCCATCAGCCGGTCCAGCTCGGACGGGTCGGTAGAGCGGATCTTGATGAACCAGCCGTCGGTGAACGGGTCGGAATTGAGCAGGCCCGGCTCGTCGAGCAGGCGCTCGTTGCGCTCCACCACCTCGCCTGACAGCGGGCTGTAGAAGTCGGCGGCCGCCTTCACGCTCTCCAGCGCGCCGATTGCCTCGCCCTGCGAGACGGCGGTGCCGACCGCGGGCATGTCCACGTAAACCATGTCGCCAAGCTGCGTAGCTGCGTAGTTGGTGATGCCCATGATGGCGGTGTCGTCCTCGACCTTGACCCACTCATGCTCGTTCGTGTACTTGTAATCGCGCGGGTTCTCCATTGAGTTCCTCCACACAGGTGAGATCGGATTGTTGTGCGCGAAGCGCCGGTGCAGGCTCGTCGTACGTGCGATGCCTGGCCGTGCGCGCCTCGCCTTTCGCCCTCGTTACTTCTTGATTGGCGGCTTCTTGTACATAGGCCGCGGCACGACCACGATCGGCACCGGCTTGTCGCGGACGATCACGTCAAGCTCCGTACCGTCCCCGTGCAGCCCGGCCTGCACCCAGCCCATGCCGACGAACTTGTCCAGCGTGGGACCGAACGAGCCGCTCGACACCTCGCCCACGGTCGCCCCGTCCTTCGCGATAGCGCAGTGCTGGCGCGGCACGCCTCGGCCGGTGACGTGGAAGTTGATCAGGCGCTCGCCGCCCGGGTCGTTGGCCGCCCGCTCGAGCGCGGCCCGTCCGACGAAGTCGGCCGGCTTATCCAGTTTGACGAATCGGCCGAAGCCCGCCCAGATGGGGTTGCGGTCGTACGTCGATGCAACATCCGAGCCCGACAGCGGCAGGCTGGCTTCGAGGCGCAGCGTGTCGCGGCAGCCAAGGCCCGAGGGCTGCGCACCGTTCTCCACGAACAGCCGCCACAGCTTGACCGTCTCCTCGGCCGGGAAGAACAGCTCGAAGCCGTCCTCGCCGGTGTAGCCCGTGCGCGAAATGCGGCACGGCACGCCCGCTACGCCACCCTTCGTCGCCCAGAAGAACTTGAGCGTGGCCAGGTCGGTGTCGGTGAAGCGCTGCATTAGCGCTGCGGCCTCCGGCCCCTGGACGTCGAGCTTGCCCGTATCGTCCGACTCGTTGGTCATTTCGACGTCGTAGCCGCGCTCGGCGCGCAGGGCAAGCAACCACTCCCAATCAGCCTTGAGCGGGGCGGCATTCACCACGACGTAGACGTGGTCGCCGAAGTTGTACACGATCGAGTCGTCCTGCACGCCCCCGTCGTGGTTGGTGATGAAGGTGTACTGGGCCTGCACCAGGCCGAGCGCCGCGACGTTGTTGGTGGTGGCTGTGTTGGCGAGCGCCACGGCGTCGGGGCCGCGGAGCACGAACTCGCCCATGTGGCAGGTGTCGAAGATCCCCACGCCCGAGCGCACGCCCTTGTGCTCCTCGATGATGCCGTTCTCGTACTGTACCGGCATCATCCAGCCGCCAAACTCGACCATGCGGGCGCCCAGCGCCAAGTGCTCTTCGTACAGCGGGGTTCTCAACGGCTCAGCCACGTCGGCGGGAGCGGCGCGGTCGTCAGCCTTTTCCTTCTTCGCCATCAGGTCTTGTTCTGCCGATTTGGTTTCCAAGTCTTCCACCCCTTTCTCCGTTGAGGAAGCGGATAGCGGATTCCGTGCCCCGAGCGCAAACAAAAAAGACAGTAGGAAGCAAGTGCTTCCCCTGTCCTTAAGCCTGCGAGATTGGGCCCGTGAGGGCCTTGCTCCGTCGGCGTTCCACGAGGGAACTCTCCAGAGGTACCATGGCGGCGCGGTCTACTTTGCCTGAGAGTTTCGGCGCTGCGGGCCTTTCCCCTTCGGCGCTCCGCGGGGAGTCTCTCCCGCGCACACCTTATGATTATAGCACCGGATGGGGGTGGAGTCAACGCGGTTGCCCACTCGCGAGTCTGCGACAAGGCGTCTGCTGCGCATTCTATTCGTCCGGCGTCGAATCGTCCGTTTCCTCTCTGAGCAGGCGACGCACCACGGTGTCAATCGTGTCGAAGCCGTAGCCCCGACGGGCGAGGAAGGAGTATAGTCGGCGCCGCGTGACCTGCGGGTCCAGCCCGGAGAGGAGCCGCATTCGCTTGCGAGCGAGGGCTAACGCGGTCGCCTCGTCGCTGCCCGGCACCGGTTCGTCCTCGGGTAGGTCGTACTCGGCGGCGACGGCCGCGGCCTCCTCAGCGCGTTGGGCCTGGTCGTCCTTGTACTCGGCAAGCGCCTCCTCGACCACCTCGGCGGGCACGCCTTTCTGCCGCAGCTCGGAGCGTAGGAGATGTGGGCCGCGAGGTGAGAACGACTGGCGGCTGCCTATCCAGAAGCGGGCGAACTCGCGGTCGTCCACGTAGCCGCGCTCCCTGAGCCGTGCCAGCGTCTGCTCGATTTGCTCGGGCGTGTAGCCCTTCTTGCGAAGGCGCATCTCGACCTCGCGCGCCGAGCGCGGCCGGTACGACAAAAAGTTCAGCGCAAGCTCATACGCCTGCTGGCGCTCCTGAGCGCGGTGCAGCCTCTCCAGCCTGTCGGGCGGGCAGGGCTGGCCCACGGTGAGCCGTTCGTCTGCCGCTACATCGAGCGCGACGGCAATGGAGTGCCGCCCGTCGATGAAGACGTGGACCAGGTTGGG
>DASTEB010000608.1:0-6220 GCA_035710025.1 Chloroflexia bacterium | reverse complement strand
CGTGGGCCTGCTGGAGAACCTGGAGGGCAGCATAGAGCTTGTGGCCTTCCCGCCCGGCTACAGGCGGCACGCCGCGCTGTGGGCCGAGGGCAACCTGCTCGTCGTCACGGCCCGCGTGAGCGCGCATCCCGACGGCGAGATCTATCTGCTGTGCGAGCACCTGGCCCCGTTCCACGCCGAGGGGCAGGAAGAGACCCTGACCGTGACCGTGAAAGCCCCCAAACGGCCCAGGGGCGTCGAGGTGGCCGCGCCCACACCCACACCCATACCCACACCCACACCCGCCCCTACCCCGCAGCCCGAGCCTGTGGGCGCGGCAGCCGCGGCCGCTCCTGTGAGCGCGACCGTCGCGGTGCGCGAGCCTGCGCATCCACCTGCTCACACCCGGCCCGGGCAGGAGCCTCCCAACTACAGCCTCATCATCAGCATCCCGGCGGCGGCCGACGACCACGTGGTGATCGACAGCATGATCAGCCTGAACAATCTGCTGTCAGGTTACCCCGGCCCCGACATGGTGACAATCCGCGTGCCCTACGCCCCCGACTCCACGAAGTGGACCTCGGCCCGCCTGCCCTGGGGCGTGGCCTACACTCAGCAATTGGACGCCCGCATCCGCCGCCTGCTGGGCGACGAAGCCCTTGCAGTGATCAGGCTGGCGGGCTAGGCTCGGCCCCCGTTCGCGCTCTTTCGGCACGGCTTTCGCGCGCCTGTGGAGCGTGCGGACATAGGTAGGAGTACTAACTAATTCTACTGATTACTCCTAATCAGAGAATCACGCCACACCCGGCCGTTAAGGGCCACAAGCGGCTGTGCTCACGCGTGAATCGGGCCTAGCGCGCCGGACGGTACGGGGCATCGACGTACTAAAAGCCTATATAGACGTAGTACCTATGTCATAACCCCCCACGTTGACCCGACCGCTCCGGCTTTGCTATCATCGTGTTGACATGCTCCTGCCGGCAATTAGCCGTGTTTTGTCATGCCGCTCGTTCGTGGCGTACGAGATTGGATCCCCACCTATGGAAAACGAACGAATCCGGGTAGTAATCGCCGACAGCCATGACCTCTTCAGACAAGGGCTGTCGAGCTTGCTGGCCCGGCAACCCGACGTCGAGATCGTGGGCGAGGCCCGCGACGGCGACGAACTGCGCGAGATGGTCCAGGCGCTGCGGCCCGACGTGCTCCTTATGGAGATCTACATGCGGGGCGTGGACGGGCTGTCCACCGTGCTGCAGATGATGGCCGAGTACCCCGGCACCAACGTCGCCATCCTCACCTCTTCAGAGGACGACAACGACGTGCTGTCGGCCGTGAAGCTGGGCATCAAAGGCTACATCCTGAAAAACAGCAGCCTCGACGAGCTTGTCCAGGCCATCCACGGGCTGTCGCAGGGCGGCGCGTACTTCTCCAGCAGCATGTTCACCAAGGTGCTGCAGGAGTTCACCCACCTGGCCCGAAGGCGCGACCTGCAGGAGGCCAAAGGCATCGACGCGCTGACCGACCGCGAGAAGGACGTGCTGCGCCTCGTGGCGCGGGGCGCCACCAACCGCGACATCGCCGAAGAGCTTGTCATCACCGAAAACACCGTCAAGGTGCACCTGCGCAACATCCTCGACAAGCTCCAACTTCGCAACCGCCAGCAGGCAGCCGCCTACGCCGTACAGGAAGGGCTTATCTCCCGCGTGATGCCCGGCGGGTATGGCGGCTACGGCGGGCGAGGAGGAGGCCTGCGCGTCGTCCAGCCCGGCGCCGAAGAGGCACGCAACAACCGCCAGCGCCTGGCCGACTTCAAGCTCAACATCGGCCGATAGACTTCACGCCGCAACCTGCCGACCACAGAGCCGCTCAGCCCATGGGCGGCTTTGTGTTACCCCTCCGCTACCTGACCTCGATCTCGCCCAGGGCAACCCGCTCGGCCTGCTGCCCGCCGCTGGGCGTGTATTTGGCCGAGGGGCCGGACGGAGGCACCCACATGCCTGTTTCCAGCCGGTAGGTGCCCGGCGCAAGCCCCTCGGGTATCGCCAGGTTGTACGTGCCCGTGACCCACTCGCCCCGGTACCACTGCGACACCGGGCGGGCAATCTGCCTCACCTCGGGGTAGCCGCGGTACAGCCCCGTGAGCGGCGGCACGTCCACCTGCGCGACCGTGGCGCCTGTGGCCGGATCAACCAGGTGTACCCACACCTGCCAGCCCGGCTCGTAGGGGCTGCCGTCGCGCAGCGCCCGGTAGTACAGGTTCAGGCCGACGGCCCCGCCGCGCACGTAATCGCCCGGCGGCGGTGGGCCGGCGGGGTCGAGCAGCACGGCGGTGGACGTGAGCGGCGCGAGGTCGTGCCCCTCGAACACCGCGAAGTCCTCCACCTGGGCCTGCGCGGGCGACATGATAGGCGGGCCGTTCGAGTCGAGCGCGCGGACGCTGATGGTCGGGCCTTTGCCCCCCTCCTTATCGCCCGCGAAGTGGGCCGCCTCGGGCAGCGCCTGGTAGAGAGGCCAGTCCTCGCGGTCGCGGTCCTGCTCGAAGAAGTTGCTGTTGAGCACCACGTAATCGTACCCGCGCTCGGCGTACCACGAGGGTGGGCGCGCTGTCAGCTCCTGCTTGTTGGCGGGCACCTCCACGTCGAAGGGGAACACGTCGGGCCGGCTCTGCACCTGCCAGGGGTGCAATTCGGCGGCGAACCGCTCGCCCTCGGCCATGCGATCGCGCATCCAATTCCAGGCCAGCGTGCGGCTGTCCGGCCCCTCCATATGTTGGCTATAGGCCCACGAGATGCGCAGCGGGTTCCACGCGATGAGCGCCACCGCGAGCACAACCAGCGCCCAGCGCACCGCGCCCCACACCCGGCGGCTCACATGGATATCCTCGAGCCGGGGGAACAGGGACGCCGCGCCGGACGAGCGCACCAGGTTCGCCACCTGCATGGCAACGAGGTCGATGGCGAACGCGCCGAGCAGCGCCAGGTAGGGCATGGTGATTATCATGTTGCGCACGTAGGTGAGCGAGAAGCGGCTCATCGCGAGCGTGTACAGGATGGGGAAGGGGATGAGCAGCCACGCCCGCCCCCGCGCTATCGGGCTGAGGAGCATGGCGAGCGAGCCGAGCGCGCCCGCGGCGACCAGGTGCCAGTCACTGGTCGACAGGTCGTATACGTGGGCCGCGATAGCCTCCCAGAACTCGCGCCACGAGTCGGCAGGCTCGTACGCCCGCACCTGGAAGGTGAAGCCGTTGTACCACGAGGTCCAGTCGAGGATGATGTACGGCTCGCACAGCAGGAAGGCGAGCGCCGCAAACAGGGGGATGGCAGCAAGCGCAGCCAGCAGCCTGCGCGTGATGAACCGCCGCCGCTCGCCCTCGGCCGTGCGGCTCCTCCGCCACCTCCACCACACCAGGCCCAGCGCGATCAACGGCACCACGCCCACGTACAGCCCGTTGTACTTGGTGCCCGCGGCCACGCCCACCAGCAGGCCCGCCAGTGCCGCCCGCCAGAAGAGCGGGTCGTAGCGCCCGGTGTACGGCTCGCCCGCGTATCGAGTGGAGGCCAGCCGGAAAGAGGCCCACAGCACCAGCAGCCCGGCCATGCCGAGCGGCACGTCGGTGATGCCAAAGTGGCTGTACTCCACGTGCAGGGGCGACACGGCCACGAGCAGGGCCGCCGCGACGCCGATGCGGCGGTTGCCGTCGAACATCTGCTTGCCCACCACGTACAGCACCGAGATGGTCGCCGCGCCGATAACGGCGGTGAGGGTGCGCGCCCACATGTACACGCCGGGGGCCAGCGAGAAGATGTGGGTGATGTCGGGCAGCGACCCGGCGCCGTCGTAGTAGCCGCGCAACGTGCCCCACCACGTGTGCAGGCGCACCACGATGGCTTCGAGGTAGATATACAGCGAGGGCCAGATGTAGAGGTTGGGGTTGAGATCGCCCGACTTGACGATGTGGATGGCCGAGTCGATCACCTTCGGCTCGTCGGGGTGGCCGACGTATGGGAGCCAGCCGCGTATCCCGACGATGCGAATGAAGAGCGCGAAGAGGAACAGCCCCAGCACGATCAGCACGTCGGCCGAGCGCAGCCGCCTCCCCGCCGCTATTAACCTGGGTGGCATAGGGGGATTATATCACGCGGAAGTAGGCAGAAGGCAGGCGTGATGCGTGATGCGTGAGCTCCGTCCAAGCCGGGTAGTGCGGAACTGGCATCGTTACTCAGGCCAGGTCACGCATCACGCATCACTCATCACAATCGTCAGCGAGACCCTCTCCCCCTCAACCATGCCTCCAGCCTGTCGAGCGGCCAGGTGGTGAGGACGCGGTCGGCGGTGGCCCAGCCGCGGCGGGCGATATGCACGCCGTACTCCATCAAATCGTAGTTGTTGCGGTGGTGCGCGTCGGTGTCTATGCTCAGCGTGGCCCCCGCTCTCATGGCCTGCAGCACGTAGATGTCGTCCAGGTCGAGGCGGTCGGGCGCGGCGTTGATCTCGAGCGCCGTTCCGGTCTGCACCGCCTCGCGAATGATGGCGCCCACGTCGATGCCCGAGGGCTCGCGCTGGTTGATCAGCCGCCCGGTGGGGTGGCCGATCAGGTCCACGTGAGGGTTGCGTATAGCGCCGATCGTACGCCGAGTGACCTCCTCTCCCGGCTGGCGCAGGCCGCTGTGCACCGACGCAATCACGATGTCGAGCCACTCGAGCACCTCGTCGGGGAAGTCGAGCGAGCCGTCGGGCTTGATCTCCATCTCGGTACCGTGGAAGATGCGGATCGAGTCGCCCAGCGCCTTCTGCGCCGCCTCGATCTCGCGCCGCTGGGCCTGCAGCCGCTGGATGGTCAATCCCCTGGCGATGGTGAGGCTCTGGCTGTGGTCGGTGATGGCGACGTACTTGTATCCCCGCTTCTGGGCGGCGCGGGCCATGTCGAGGATGCTCTCGGCCCCGTCGCTCCAGGTGGAGTGGACGTGCAGGTCGCCCTTGATATCGTCCATCTCGATCAGGGTGGGCAGTTTGCCTCGCTCGGCCGCCTCGATCTCGCCCCGGTTCTCGCGCATCTCGGGCGACATCCAGTCGAGGCCCAGCGCCCGGTAGATATCGGCCTCCGACTCGATAGGGATAGGCTCGCCGTTGTCGCGGTGCAGGCCGTACTCGTTCAGCTTCATGCCCATGCGGATCGCCCGGTCGCGCAGCTCGATGTTGTGCTCCCGCGACCCGGTGAAGTGCTGCAGGAGCGAATGGTAGTACTTCGGGTCCATCACGTACATATCGACCTGGATGCCGTTATGCAGGCGCACGCTGGCCTTGTTGGCTCCGCGCAGGTCCACCAGGCCGACCATCGGCAGGTTGACGAAGCAGTCGAGCACTTCCTGCACGTCGTCGGCGGTGGCGAGGAAGTCCATATCGCCGACCGTGGGCTTCCAACGGCGCACCGAGCCTGCCACCTCCAGTTTATGCAGGGTCTTGCACTGCTCGCGCATGAGGGCCATCATCTGGCGGGCGACGGGCAGGGCGGTGCCGAGCAGGTCGCGCTTCTCGGCGCTGCGCTTCTGCAGTATCTCCAGCCCCTCTTTGATGCTCTCGACCGTCTTCTCGCCGAAGCCGGGCAGGGTGAGCAGCCGCCCGTCTTCGAGGGCCTTTTCGAGGTCGGCGATGCCCTGGATGCCGAGGTTCTGGTACATGAACATCGCCTTCTTGGGGCCGACGTGTGGTATGTCGACCAGGGCGATCAGCGAGGGAGGCACCTCGTTGAGCAGGCGCTCGTGGAAGCGCAGGTGCCCGGTGCGCATCAGTTCGTCTACCTTGTCGGTAATGGCCTTGCCCACGCCGGGCAACTCGTTCACGCGCCCCTCCTGCCACACCTTCTTGATGTCCTCGTGCAGGTTGGCGAACGTATCGGCAGCGGTGCGGTAGGCGCGCACCTTGAAAGGCGACTCGCCCTTCAGCTCGAGCATGGCGCCGATCTCGTTGAATATCCTTGCGAAAGTGGCGTTGTTGAAGGCGGCCGCCTCGGGCGACATCTCAGGCATTTGCATGTACTCCATGTGCAGGCTTATGCGGGTGCGGTGAGCAATGAGCGTTCCATCGTGAGATGGTGTCTGGGGGCGGGAGAGGAAATGCGTGGTGCGCAATTATACCGCACAGATGCGCTTCCAGGCCCGAACAATGGGCCGTCAATACGCCGTGAACGTGCGATAGATTCCGGGAGTGCATGGGGGTTGCACGCTGTACCCGCTCGCCGGAT
>DASTEB010000607.1:0-9506 GCA_035710025.1 Chloroflexia bacterium | reverse complement strand
CGCGACTTCGAGACCTATTTCGGCAAGAGCCTCGCGCTGTACATCATGCCGCCCGACGAGTGGGGCTCGGCCAAGGCGTTCATCCCGTACTCGCCCTTCTTCTTCATCGTAGCGTCGCCGCTGGCGGGGCTTCCGCTGCCGCTCGAGGTGACGGTGCCCGCGGCGAGCGGCACTTTCGAGGCGCTGAAAGTTGCGCTGGTGTTCCTGCTGGCGCCGGCGCTCGGCACGTCGCTGAGGCGCGATTCACTGTGGGCAGGGCGGGTTGCCGCGGGCGCTGCCGCCGTGTACGCCTTTATCCCGGCGACGTTCCTGCTGCAGCAGTTCGGCAACTGGCCCACCCAGACCTCGCTCTGGCTGATGACGGCGTGGGCCGCGATAACATGCCTGTTCTGGGAGCGCTTCACGCGCCCGAGCGTGTGGATCGCGTCAACGGTCGGGCTGACGCTCACGCTGCTGGCGTACACCGTGACGATGGTGTACGTGGGCGTGTTCGTCGGGCTGATGGTGCTTGCGGGCTGGCTGGCGGATGGCGAAGGGCGCAGGCGCTGGACGGCGCTGGCGCTGTCGGGCATCGCGGCCGCGGCGCTCGCAGTGGTTATCTACTACGGGCGCTACATTGACGACGTACTGACAAGCACGCTGCCCACGTTCGGGCAGGCAGTCGAAGAGCAGGGCAAGCTGACCACGCTGCGGCCGTCGTGGGGGGCGTTCTTCACCGACCACATGGCGCGGGCCATACAGTCGTACAGGCTCGACCTGGTGTACGCGCTGGGGCTGGCGGGCACACTGCTGGTGTTCTTCGGCAGGGGCCGCGCACGCAGGGCGGAGGCCACGGTGACGCGCCGCAGGCAGGTGTACGCACTGGTATCGCGCCTGCCGGGGCCGCGGATCGAGCGGGCGGCGTGGCAGCGCATCTGGCTGGGGGCGTGGCTGCTGCTGTTCCCCATATTCACGCTGGCCGACTTCTACCTCGACCAGGCGCTAAAGCAGTTCTGGATAGCCCTGCCCGCAATCGCGGTAGTGGGCGCGGTCTGGCTGATATCGCTGCGCGGTTGGGGGTCGGGGTCACCCGCGGTGCGCGTATTCGCCTGGTTGATACCGGCCGTGTTGGTGTGGCAGAGCCTGAGCCTGTGGGTGTTCAGGTTGATGTTCCACAACCGCTAGAGGGGCAAGGTGATCGTCACAGCGGTACCGTCGGCCGAGGTGTCGAGGGTGATGTTGCCGCCGTGCGCCTCAACTATTACTTTGCTCAGATAGAGGCCGACGCCGAGACCGCCTGCCTTGAGCGGGCCGGTCGGGTAGCGGTCCTGGAAGATCTCCTTGATACGTGCCGAGGGGATGCCTGGGCCGTGGTCGGTGATGCGCACGACGGTCTCGCCCAGCCCCGGGTCGGCCTCGCAAGCTAGCTCGATCGACCGGTCGGAAGGCGAGTATTTGGACGCGTTCATCAGCAGGTGGCCGAACACCTGCTCCAGGCGTCGCACGTCGCCGTTGAGCCACACTGGGCGGCGGGGAAGACTGATATTCAGTGTGTGGCGAGAACCCACCTGCTCCAGCGTTTGAGAGGCGACCGAGCGCAGCAGGCCGGTAAGCTCGAAGCGGGCCGGGGAGATGTGGAAATCACCGCGCTCGATTCGGCCCAGATCGACGAAGGAGTCGATCAGGCGGTTGAGCCGCTGCGACTGCACCCACAGCACGTCCACCTGCTCCAACAGGCGAGAATCGCCGGGCGCGACCGTGGCCAGGCGCTTGCGGATCATCTGGGTGAAGCCCATGATGGCGGTGAGGGGGGTGCGAAGCTCGTGGCCGAGCACGTTGAACAGGGCGCTGTTAGAGCCGTCTGCTTCGCCGGCAAGGTTGGCTTTGCGGATCACGGGCGAAGCAAGCCCGGCCAGGGCCTGCAGAACGAACCGGGCCTCTTCGCCGTACTCGACGTGCTCGCGGTGATAGAGCACGAAAGCGGCAAGGACGCGGCCCCCTGCGCTGATAGGAGCGAGGGCAAGTGTGGTGATGCCCGAGGAGGACGCCCAGTCGCAAATCCCCTCCGTAGGGCCATTGAGGGGCACGTTGTGCAGCACAACAGGCCGGCGGGCGCCAGGGGGCAGCAGAAGGCCCCATGCCTCCGTGATGGGCTCGAGCGTGCGCAGGAAGCGCGGAGAGACTGCGTAGCCTGTTATGTGCCTGGGGCCGGAACCGTTGTTGTGCAGGAAAACCGAGACCATTGCGGCCCCGTATAAGTGAGCGATCTCGCGGGCTATTGATTCGATGTCCGCTCGGGGGTCGCCTGCCCCTGTCGCCATGTCTGCTACCTTGCCCAGAGTTCTGGCGTCGGCACCGGTCACAATACAATCCCTCTCTACCTTCGGCAAGCGCGTGCAGTTACGGGAAGACCCCGCGTGCGCGCTGCGCCGCGCGAACGGCACGCTCCGAAGGAACAACGTACAGACCGCGCGTCGGCGAGTGAAGCGCTGTCTTCTACAGGCTATCGAAGCAAGATTCGCACCAAGCGGCGGCTGGGGCAAGCCTTCCGGGCTTGCGGCTATAATATGCCATGCGCATTGACGAGTTCGACTACACACTGCCGCCCGAATTGATCGCGCAGACGCCGATTGAGCCGCGAGACAGCGCCAGACTGCTGGTGGTACACAGGGACACGAGCGAGCTTGAGCACAGGACCTTCCGCGAAATCGGCCGCTTTCTGAAGCCGGGCGACGTGCTGGTTGCCAACGAGAGCCGCGTGCTCCCGGCCCGGCTGTTTGGGCACAAAGTGGGCATGGGAGGTAGGGTCGAGGTGTTGCTGCTGCGCCCGGTGCCGCAACCGGGGGAGGATGGGGCGGAGCCGCGCGTATGGGAAGGGCTGGTAAGCCCGGGCAGGCGGGTACACGACGGTACGGTGCTGGGCTTCGGCGACAGGAAGAGCGGACCGTATATCGAGGCCGAGGTAGTGGCGCGGACGGAGTCGGGCGGGCGGCTGTTGCGCTTCAGCGAGCCGCCAAGGCCCGCGCTCGACGCGCTAGGACAGATGCCCTTGCCACCGTACATTCACGAAGCCCTGAAGGACCCTGAGCGCTACCAGACCGTTTACGCCCGCGCCGAGGGGTCGGCTGCCGCGCCGACGGCGGGCTTGCACTTCACCGAGCGTCTGATAGGCGAACTGCGGGAGAAAGGGGTGGAGTTCGCCACCGTGGTGCTGCACGTGGGGCTGGACACGTTCCGCCCGGTACACGAGGAGCGCGTGGAGGACCACCCGATGCACCGCGAGTGGTACCGCCTTCCCCCGGAGGCGGCCGAGGCGATCAACCGGGCGCGGGCGGGCGGCGGCCGGGTAGTGGCGGTGGGCACGACGAGCGTGCGCGTGCTGGAGACTGCGGCCCGGCTGCAGAGCATCGCGGCGGGCGAGAGCGAGAAGGCGGTGCGGCCGGACGAGGGCTGGACCGACCTGTTCCTCATGCCGGGAGCGCAGTTCGGACTGACCGACGCGATGGTGACCAACTTCCACCTGCCCCGCACGACGCTGCTGCTGCTCGTGTCGGCGTTTGCCGGGCGCGAGTTGATCCTGAAGGCGTACAACGAGGCCATCGCGGAGCGCTACCGCTTCTACAGCTTCGGAGACGCCATGCTCATACTATAGGTGATGCCTTGATAGACATGCAGTCGTTCGGCGTGTTCATGCTGGCGACTCTGGCGCTCAACCTGACGCCGGGGCCGGACATGCTTTACGTGCTGGGGCGCAGCGTGGGGCAGGGACGCAGGGCAGGCGTAGTGTCGGCACTGGGGATCGGGGCGGGGATCCTGGTCCACATGGCGGCGGTGGCGCTGGGGCTGTCGGCTCTGCTGCGCGAGGTGCCCGCGGCGTACGAGGCGATCAGGTACGCGGGCGCGGCCTATCTGCTGTACCTGGGCGTGCGAACATGGCTGGAGCGCGGGACGGTCGGGCATGAGCGCGGTGAAGCGCCGGTGCCGCTGTGGGCGGTGTTCAGGCAGGGTGTGGTGACCAACGTGCTCAACCCGAAGGTTGCGCTGTTCTTCCTGGCGTTCCTGCCTCAGTTCGTGGACCCTGCGCGGGGCGAGGTGGGCCGGCAGATCGTTGTGCTGGGGCTGGCGTTCGACCTGTCGGGCACGGCGGTGAATATAGCGGTGGCGCTGGCCGCCGGGTGGCTCGGGGACCGGCTCAGGAGGAGCGCGAAGTGGGCGCGGGCGCAGAGGGCGCTTACCGGCGGCGTTTTCGTGGCGCTGGCAGTGCGGCTGGCGCTGCCGGGAGAGGCGAGGACGTAAGCCCGTAACGGCCGCGTTTTGCGTTAGATATTTGTCTCCCGCGCAGCTTCGTGATATGCTGTTTAGAGCGTGCCACGACGGAGCGGCAGCGAGTGGCAATATTGAACAGGAGAAGCCTGCATATGCCTCAGTATGATTTCTCGCATTTCTACAAGTACGAGGAGATCCGCAAGTTCCTCGACAAGGTCGAGAAGGAATACCCCGACCTTGTGAGCGTCTCGTCCATAGGCAAGTCCTACGAGGGGCGTGACATATTGCTGGCCACGCTGACCAACAAGAAGACGGGGCCGGACAACGAGAAGCCCGCTTACTGGATCGACGCCAACATTCACGCAGGCGAGGTGACCGGGTCGGCGGTGGCGCTGTACACCATCGGGCATTACACCGAGAGCTACGGGCGCGACGAGCGCATCACGCGCCTGCTGGACGAGTACGTGGTGTACGTGGTGCCGCGCATATCGGTGGACGGCGCGGAGATGTACCTGACCACGCCGCACATGCTGCGGTCGTCCACGCGCCGCTACCCGTTCACCGAGGACCGCGAGGGGCTGTACCCGGACGACGTGGACGGCGACGGCCTGATCCTGCAGATGCGCTTCCCCAACCCCGACGGGGCGTTCCGCAAGTCGGACAAGGACCCGCGCGTGATGGTGCGCCGAGGCCCGGACGAGTTCGGCGGCGAGTACTACAGCGTCATCACCGAGGGGACGATAAACAACTGGGACGGGCACGAGATCAAGCTCGCGCCGATGCGCCACGGCCTCGACCTGAACCGCAACTTCCCCTACGACTGGGCGCCCGAGGGCAACCAGGTGGGCGCGGGCGACTTCCCCTTCTCCGAGCCGGAGACGCGGGCCATCGCGCAGTTCTGGTCCACCCACAAGAACATCAACGGCTTCGTGGCATACCACACCTATTCGGGCGTGATTCTGCGCCCATACTCCACCCACCCCGACGAGCACTTCTCCACTCACGACCTCGACGTGTTCAAGATGATCGGGGAGCGAGGCACCGAGATTACGGGCTACCCGTGCGTGTCGGTGTTCCACAACTTCGCCTACGACCCGAAAGAGCCGATGCACGGCGCTATGGACGACTATGCGTTCGACTTCTACGGCTGGTACGGCTTCACCACCGAGCTTTGGGACGCGGCCACCGCGGCCGGCATCGACATGAAGAACAAGTGGATCGAGTGGATGAAGCACCACGACGAGGAAGACGACCTCAAGCTGATGCAGTGGAACGACGAGAAGATGGGGGGCAAGGCGTTCTTCCCGTGGCGCGAGTTCAAGCACCCGCAGCTTGGCAAGGTGGAGATCGGCGGGTGGGACCTGAAGAATGCGTGGCAGAATGCACCGCTGGAGTACTTGCCCGAGATGGCCGAAAAGCACGCCGAGTTCACGCTGGCGCACGCGCTCATGTCGGCCAGGCTGGAGTTCCGCAAGGCCGAACTGGAGAAGCGCGGCGACGGCGTGTACCGCCTTGAGGCGATTATCTCCAACAAGGGCTTCCTGCCGACGTACACCAGCAAGCGCGCCCAGGAGCGCAAGGTCGTGCGGCCAATCGAGGTGAGCCTGAAGCTGCCCAGGGGCGCGGAGCTACTGAGCGGCAAGGCCGACGACGAGATCGGCCAGCTCGAGGGGCGCACCAACAAGATCTACGGCGGGTGGTTCTCCTCGCGCAACGTGACCGACAACCAGCGCAGGCTCGAATGGGTGCTCACGGGCAAGCCCGGCACCGAGGTCGAGCTGGTGGTGACGAGCGAGAGGGGCGGTACGCTGCGAAAGACATTGAAGCTGGACTGACCGCTCGTTACGAAAGGTAAAGAGAGAACCACCGGCAGGAGGACGCCGGTGGTTCTTTTCATGTGCCGAGCGAGTGGATGTCTGGAGTGTTACATCTTGAGGCGCGGGTCGAGCGCGTCTCGCAGTGCGTCACCCATGAAGTTGATGGAAAGCACCGTGAGCAGGATGAGGAAGCCGGGGAACAGGATGAGGAACCCTCGGACGTCCTGTGTCGGGTCGAAGGTGGTGATAAAGGCCGCGTTCTCCTGGCCGCCCTGGAGCAGGTTGCCCCACGACGGTACCGGTTCCTGGATGCCGAGGCCCAGGAAGGAGAGGAACGACTCGGTGATGATGAAGTCACCCACCGCAAGCGTCGCCGCCACGATAATGGGGGCCATGGAGTTAGGCATCAGGTGGCGCAGGATGATGCGGCGGTTGCTGGCGCCCAGCGCCCGGGTAGCCTCGATGAAGTCGAGCGAGCGCAGGGACAGGATAGAGCCGCGCACGAGGCGGCTGATACCCAGCCAGCCGAACAGCGACAGCACGACGATGATTGTCACCACCGTTCCCGCGTCTCTACCCAGCGTATTTTTCAACGCCCCCGATTGGTCGAGCATCTTGGACACGACCAGCAGGATGGGCAGCGTTGGCAGGGATAACAACAGGTCCACGAATCTCATCAGGATCGTGTCAACCCAGCCTCCATAGAACCCCGCGAGCGAGCCGACGATCGTGCCGATGGACACCACCACGAGCATGGCGGTGAGGCCCACCAGCAGGGAGATGCGGCCGCCGTAGAACAGGCGGGTCAGGTTGTCGCGGCCCACGGCGTCTGTGCCCAGGTAATGCATCTTGCCGCTCATGGGGGCGTCCCACATGGCGGGCTTGTATGCAAAGTTGGACTCGAGGTTGCGGCCGGGCCTGGAGTCCGGAACGAGGGCTTCAGGGTCAAGCTCGTCGTAGGTAAATGGCGAGATCATGGGGACCACGATCACGGACAGGACCAGCAGGATGATCGTGCCCAGCCCCACGAGGCCCAGACGGTGCTTTTTGAAGCGCCGCCATGTCTGTGCTAATTGCCCCGGCTCGGCGGGCGCTAATCGTTCTTCTGTTCTGGCTATTGCGGCCATGTCTGTTTCCTCCTAAGAAACGGCATCTGCATTTGGGGTGCGTAAGGGTGCCTGGGTGCCTCCAGCCGGTTTTGCATCAGCTGTAGTGTATCCGTGGGTCGGCGACCGCGTAGAGCACATCAGCCAGGATATTCGAAAGAATGATCAGCGTGGTGATGATGAGCAGGAACGCCATCACCAGCGGTATGTCGAGCACGAAGATGGACGTCACGAACAACTGCCCCATGCCCGGGTACCCGAACACCGTCTCGGTGGCGATCGCGCCCGAGAACAGCAGCGGCAGCGACAGGGTAACGACCGTGATGACGGGGATCAGGGCGTTACGCAGGGCGTGACGCAGGATGACGGTGCGCTGTGCCAGCCCCTTGGCCCATGCCGTCCTCACGTAGTCCTGCCGTAACACCTCCAGCATCGAAGCGCGTACGTAGCGTGAGTACTGGGCGATGTTGACGAAGGCGAGCACGGTGACGGGCAGGATGAGGTGGTAGATGCGGTTGATGATGTTGTCCTGCTGGTCGATGTCGTAGGCCGCGCTTGGCGGCAGGTAGGGCATCCACGACAGGCCGTTCAAGTTGGCCTGCTTGGGCAGCACCGCCGCGAAGATGACCAGCATCAGGCCGAGCCAGAACGTCGGCATCGACAGGCCCACGAACGAAAAGGCCGTAACCGTGTAGTCCAGCCGCGAGTACTGGCGTATCGCGGAGATGATGCCTATCGGCACGGCGACGATAATGGACAGCACCATGGCCGTGACGGTCAGGGCAAGGGTGTTGCCGAGCCGGTCGCCCATAAGCTTCATAACGGGCTGGCCCTTGGCTACCTGCACGGAGCTGCCGAAGTCGCCGGTGAGCACGCCCGACCCCTTGATACGCAGGTCGCCGATAACGACGTCGATGCCCTTCGGAATGAGCCGCGAGTTGTCGTTGGGGTCGACCTGGACGGTGTCCTTCGGGTCGAAGAGCCAGCGGAGGTAGCTTATCGGGTAGGGGGAGTCGAGCTTGTACCGTTCGAGCAGCGCATTGATGTAGTCGAAATTAACCGGGCGCGGGCCAAGACGTAGTTCCGCAACCTGGTCTCGAGGGCCGCCGGGCGTGATGATGAGGATGCTGTAGATCACGAACGTCGCCAGCGCGAGGACGGAGAGTCCCTGCATGAACCGGCGTATGACGTATGTGGTCATCGAAGTGCCTCCCATAGAGCGTTTGTTTTGACGCTGGCAGGGTGCACTCCAGACATCGTGTTAACTCTGTTAACATCAAGATGAGGCGCGCGGTTCTCAGAGACTTTGATAGAAGGCGAAACAAGCGGTTATGTCCGACCCGTTTGTGCTTGACAACCTCGTCGAGCAGTCATGGGTCAGGGAATGGCTTGTCGAGTGACGCGGGCGCAGGCAGGTGGGGCGGCCAGGGACACCCACGCGGTGGCGGCAAGGCCTGAACGGACGAAGCTCCCGGCAATTACCGGGTTGGGGATGTATCACTCGGGGCAGACGTTGGGCCGGTGGACGTCTATAAGCTCGGTCACGTCGTTCTCGTCGAAACGGTCCAACAGCGCGTCCAGGCCGTGCTTGAGCTTGAAGTCCATCTCCGACTCGTACAGGGGCACTACCGCCAGGAACTGGATGGTCTTGCCCGCACGCACGGGCAGCCTGAAGAACTCCTCCTCGAACAGCACGGGCGGCAGCAGCACCACGCCGGTGAAGCCGACGCCCTCGGCGAACGGCTGGGGCGGGTCGCCGTTGGGCACAGTGTGGCCCACGCCAAGCCACGTGCTGTACTCATGCGGGAAGCGGGCGAGGAACTTGAGCGTATGGACGGGCCAATACGATTCGTCGTCAGGCAACATCTGGTAGTTTTCGCCCATCAGGGGCCAGTCGGCGGGGAGGCAGAGCAACAGCTCGGCGTGCTTCTGGTCCTCGGCGGCGGGCGGGACGTTCATCGGTAGATCGCTCATGCCCGACGTGATGAGCGTGTAGTACGGGCGCTCCTCCGACGGCGGGGTCACGTGGACGTCAATGTGTACCAGGTTCGAGATGATCTCGTGCCACACCAGCCCCTCGCCGCTGCCCTCGCCCGCGACGTAGCGCTCGATGTGGCTGTCGATCATGGCGAGCGCCGCCTCATCCATCTGCGGCGGGCGTAAGCCCTCCCTCTCGTCGGGGGGCACGTCGTACTTATACACGGTCGCGCCCGACTCGGACTGCCCTACCTCCGGGCCGCCGGGCGTGTAGGCGCTCTCGTCCTTTCCGGCACCCCCTGCCCCGTTATGCCCGGGGCCATCCTCCCGTTGACCACCTGTCAGGCGACGAAAAATGTCC
>DASTEB010000606.1:0-4114 GCA_035710025.1 Chloroflexia bacterium | reverse complement strand
CTTCCTGCTGATCGCAGGCACCTACACGCCGATCTGCTTCAACCTGCTCGACGGTTGGTTTCGCGTGTTCATGTTGGCGACCGTATGGGCGCTGGCGGTAGCGGGCATGGGCCTGTCGGTGTTCACGCTGAAGCTGCCGCGCTGGGTGAGCACGCTGCTGTACATCGGGCTAGGGTGGGTGTCGCTAATCGCGCTGCCGGGCATACTCGATGCGGTGGGCTGGACTGCCGTGTTGGTGTTGGCGGCGGGCGGGGTGTCGTACACCGTGGGCGCTATCATCTACGCGCTGAAGCGGCCCAACCCTCTGCCCCGCGTGTTTGGCTTCCACGAGATTTTCCACCTGTTCGTTATTGTGGGTAGCCTGGCCTGCGCGGTGGTGGTGTGCGTGTGGGCGCTGCCGTACCCGCGGGCTTAGGACAAAGCCCGCGCAGGCGGGCGTAGGAATGTAGCCCAGGGTGACACCCTGGGATGGCTGCTGTGAGGCCCCGGCCCGCGAAGGCGGGCTCCAGACCCTAGCCTGGACGCTCGCCTGGACGCGATCATTTAATCGGACGGCTCGCCCGGGCTTGCGCCCGGCGCGATGCGACGCCGCCCGCCTTCGCGGGCTCCGGGGAAAGAATGGGTCTCATCCCAGGGTGATACCCTGGGCTACATTCCTACGCCCGCCTGCGCGGGCTTTGGGCCGAGCACTTCGTGCCGGCCATCTGTAGGAGAGGTTGTGTCGGTTCGTGGGCACGATGTTGAGGAGAGGGAGTCCGGCGCAGGCTGGACTTTGTAAGTGTAGCTCGCAGCTTCAGCTGCCGGGCGTTCTGCGGGCAACCCCGACCTTCGGGACCATTGCCCCATCTGGCCGTTGGCTTTCGCCATCCGCCGGGCGTTTCTCAGGCGCCTCCATCATTCACCGAGCAAGGTCACCTGCCCCCGCGGCACTGATAGGCATAGTACTTAATGCCCAAACCCCGGTACTGTTTTGCCCCTTCCGGCACATCCCGGTGATATAATGCGCCCAAAGCGACCTGGGGGCTTCGCTTAGGTAGTAATAGGAAGGGCGCGCCGATGTCACAACTGATGTGGAACCCGTTCGAGGGCCAGTACCGGGGCCAGGCGACCACGGGCGAGGTCGTTACCGTGGACGAAGACGTGATGAACCAGGCCATCAAGAAGGCAGGCTCGGGCGTCTTCGAGGTCGACTGGTGGATCGAGAGCCTGCAGGACGTGCTGCAGCACTGGGGCTTCCAGTCGAAGCGCTGGATGGACCCCGTCACGGGGATGCCCCGGGTGAACTACTCCATGGGTGCGAAGGGCCCTGTCCCGCAGGGCGAGCAGCCGCACACGACGTCCGGCATCCTGCACAAGCTCACAACCTCGGGTCCGCTTACCACCCGCATCCTCAACACGGGCAAGCTCAACTCCGAGAAGCTGAACGACCAGCAGAAGTAGCGCCCGCCCCCTCTGCCCTTACTGCGCGACCTCTTTCTCGAACGTGGTGCGGTCGCGCTTGAGCATGTTCTTGTACATGTCGCGCATCTGGCGGCGCGAGAGGCGCTTGCCCGAGTCGAAGTACTCCAGCGCAACCCTCCCTATGGCGAACGTGCCTATCGCCGCGATGCCCGCCGATATAGCCCACCCCGCCGCAGGCACCAGCCGGGCGCCCTGCTGGGCCATGTAGCGGAACGCCAGCCCTCCTGCTATCGTGCCTATAAGCTCGCGCGCGTGGTGTACGTTGAAAGGCTCGCCGTAAATGGCCGCGATGCGCAGCACCATGCGTATCTGCGTGCTGATCAGCACTGGGATGTCGATGAACGGGATGGGCTGCGCGCCCACCGCCGTGTTCAGCGCGGCCGACTGCGCGATCACCTTGTTGGCCATCGAGCGCCGTATCGTCGGCAATTCGCGCCCTAGCGCAACCGCGAGATCGGGCAGCGCGTCCACCAGCGCGGGGATCAGCCGCTCGGCGATGTTGGTGCCCTTCTTGGCCGAGATGGGGTAGACAGGCACGCCGAGCCGGATAGACGCATCGTCTGCTACCCGCTGGGTGTCGCGGCCCAAAAGGTCGATCTTGTTCAGCGCGACGACTACCGGGCGGCCAAGCCCCTGCAGGTAGCGCAGCAGGTCGGCGTCGCCCTGCCGTAGGCCCGCGCTGCCGTCAATGAGGAGCAGCACGGCGTGGGCCTTTGCGGCCGAGTCGGCGGCGATGTTGGCACGGTCCACGCCCGCCACCTCGCCGAAGCCGGGCGTGTCGACCAGCACGAACGGGCCGACGGTGCGCTCCTGCGCCACTTTGGTCGTGCCGGGGATGGGACTGACCTCGGCCGAGTCCTTGCCCTCCAGCGTGTTGAACAGGGTAGACTTCCCGGCGTTGACCGGGCCGACGATGGCGAGGCGGGTCTGGGCCTCGCGCTGGATGTCGCTCTCTATCTGCTCATAGTCGATCGAGCGCAGGGCGTTACGCACGTCGTCCAGTATGAGCGGCAGGCTCACCTTGCCGCCCTGCGTCTGCTGTCCGGGTGGTGGGTTGCGCATATGGGACTATCCCTTCCTCGTGTTGCTCTTCATGTGCGGGGTGCATTTGCCCGCGTGAGTCTCGCCGCCGGTGTATGCGGCATGTGTGGGGAGTGCAAGATTTGGTCCGCGGGCGGATTGGGCACGGTTGGTTCTAGAGATAGTAGTGCGGAATCGGGTATGATATGCCTGTAACGGTAATCCATACTCGCACTTCCGCCCTATACCGTCCGAATGCCGGTGCTTGCCTCCCGAGGCCCGGGTACCGCTTACCTCACCAGAATATATTCGAGCCTGCATGCCGAAAAGTTACGCGCCCCTGCTCCGCCGGTACGGCTTCATAGCAACTCTCGCCGTGGTGATCGTCATGGCTCTGTTCGTGCTGCTCGGCATGTCCCGGCAGCCGGTAGAGCCGCCCCCGGCCCCGACGCCCCTCCCGGCCGCCACGGCCACGGCCGAGAGCACCCCCACCGCACGCCCCACTTCGACATCGGCGCCGGCCATCACGCCAACGCCAGTGCCCGTCGATACGGCCGTGCCCGAGGTGCTGCCCGAGCCTGACCCCGAGGCCGAGCCTGCGCCGACCGAGACGCCCGAGCCTCCCGTTGCCCGCAACACGCCCACCACTCCGGCCTCGACCGGCAAGGTGACCAGGGGCACGCCTACGCCCGACCCCAACATCCTGCCCAACGGCGTGCGCTACGGCGACCACCGGCCCGACCTGCCCTCGCGTATCGTGCGCATCGCCTCGCCCGACGTCAAGCTCGACGCCGAGGTGTACGAAGTGTACGCCATCAAGGGCGCGTGGGAGGTGGCCGAGTGGGCGGCGGGGCACCACTTCAACACCCCCAACCCCGGCGAGGGGGGCAACATCGTGCTCAACGGGCACAACAACTGGAAGGGCGAGGTCTTCCGCTACCTCGAGTTCGCAGAGGTGGGCGACCTGATACAGGTGTGGACGCTCGACGGCAAGGAGCACCGCTACCGCGTGTCCGAGACGTTGAAGTTCAAGGAGGCGGGCGTGCCCTACGAGCAGCGCGTCAAGAACGGCGAGGTGATGCTGCCCACCGACCACGAGCGCCTGACCCTCATCACCTGCTGGCCCTACACCACCTACACCCACCGGCTCGTTATCGTCGCGCTGCCGGAAGAATAGCAGCCTCTAGCCCGCCGGGTCCTCCTGCTCGCCCATGAGCAGGCCGTAGCTCGCCGCGCCCATCAGAGCGGCGCCCGGCTCCATGATTACGAGCACCGGCATCGGCTCCAGCACTTCGCGCATGCGGCCCTTGTCGAGGAACGACTCCATAAATGGCCCATGCTCGAGCACCTCGAGAATGCGCGGCGGTATTCCCCCACCCAGGTAGAGCCCGCCGGTGGACAGCACTTTGAGCGCCATGTTCGATGCCTCGGCCCCCAGCGCGTCGACGAACAGGTCGAGCGCGGCGACGCACACCGGGCTTTCGCCTTTGACCGCGGCCTCAACGATGATGGGCGTGCGGTCCTCGGCGCCCTCCATCCTGGCCGCGACCGCGGGCACCTCGGGTACGCGGCTCATCTCGCGCAGATAGTCGTAGATGTTGGAGATGCCCAGTCCCGATACCACGCGCTCGGT
>DASTEB010000605.1:0-5680 GCA_035710025.1 Chloroflexia bacterium | reverse complement strand
GGCTGCCGTGTTCAAGGAGCTGAACGGCCTGCTCGGGACCGAGGCGATACTGGCGTCGAATACGTCGTCAATCGACATCACACGCCTGGCCGCGGCAAGCGGGCGCGCCGAGCGTTTCATCGGGATGCACTTCTTCAATCCGGTGCCGATCATGTCGCTGGTGGAGATCATCCGCGGCATGGCCACCTCGGACGAGACGTACCAGGCCGTGCGCGATCTCGCCGAACGGCTGGGCAAGACGCCTGTCGAGGTGAAGGACTACCCGGGCTTCGTGTCGAACCGCGTGCTCATGCCGATGATCAACGAGGCGGTGTTCGCGCTGCACGAGGGCGTGGCCTCCAAGGAGGACATCGATACGGTGATGAAGCTGGGCATGAACCACCCGATGGGCCCGCTCACCCTGGCCGACTTCATCGGGCTGGACGTGTGCCTCGACATCCTGCACGTGCTGTATGACGGCTTCAAGGATCCCAAGTACCGACCGTGTCCCCTGCTTGTAAAGATGGTACAGGCGGGCAAGCTCGGGCGCAAGAGCGGCGAAGGTTTCTACAAGTACTAGGGCGCCTGCCCGAACGCAGAGATTGGAGCAAGAATGGAGTTCGCACTGACAGAAGACCAGCGGCTGATCAAGCAGACCGCACGCGAGTTCGCCGACGAGCAGCTTGCACCGCTGGCGGCCGAGTACGACCTGTCTGAGGAGTTCACGGCACCGCAGGCGAAGATGCTGGCCGAAATGGGCTTCCTGGGCATGATGGTGCCCGAGGAGTACGGCGGCGCGGGGCTGGACACGGTGTCGTACGTGATCGCGATGGAGGAGGTCAGCCGTGCGTGCGCTTCGACCTCGGTCACGATGACGGTGCAGAACTCGCTTGTCTGCTGGCCGATAGACTACTTCGGCAACGAGGAGCAGAAGCGTAAGTACCTCGTGCCGCTGGCAACGGGCGAGCAGCTTGGCTGTTACGCCCTCTCCGAGCCGTCGGCAGGGTCCGACCCGGCATCTATGGCCACCACGGCGGTGGAGGACGGCGACAGCTACGTGCTGAACGGGTCCAAGATATTCATCTCGAACGGCGGGGTGTCGGAGGTGTGCCTGGTGTGGGCGACAACCGACCGCGAACTGAAGCACAGGGGTATCACCGCGTTCATCGTGGAGGCCGGCTGGCCCGGCTTCATCGTCGGCGCTGAAGAGAAAAAGCTGGGCATCCGCGGATCGAACACGACCGAACTTCACTTCGAGAACCTTCGCGTGCCCAAGGCTAACATCCTGGGCAACGTGGGCGACGGGTTCAAGATCGCCATGCAGACGCTGGACGGCGGGCGCATCGGCATCGCAGCGCAGGCGGTCGGTATCGGCCAGGCGTGCGTCGACGCGTCGGTCAAGTACGCGCACGAGCGCCACGCATTCGGAAGGCCGCTTGCTGAGCTGGAGGCGATACAGTTCAAGATCGCCGACATGGCGATGGAGGTACAGGCCTCGCGCCTGCTCACCTATCACGCTGCGTGGACCAAAGACCAGGGGCAGCGGTACACGAAAGAGGCAGCGATGGCCAAGCTACACGCCTCGGAGGCTGCGACGCAAGCAGCGCACATGGCGGTGCAGATACATGGGGGCTACGGCTATCTGCGCGACTTCCCGGTAGAGCGCTTCTACAGGGACGCCCGCATTACCGAGATATACGAGGGGACGTCGGAAATCCAGAGAATTGTGATCAGCGGCATGGCGCTGAAGGAAGGCCGCCCGAGGACGGAATAGGGGCGGGCACACAATAGGGGATTAAAAGGACTAGGTCCGGTGCCTCAAGAGGGTTCCGGACCTAGTTGCCTGTGTAACAGTGAAGATCGATCATCATGGCTTTTCTCCCGCTTTCTACTACCGGCCGGTGCGCTGGCGGATCGCGTTGCGGGCCTTCTGCCACATCCGGTTGCGCTTTGCGTTGCGGGCGCGCTCGCGGTTGATGTCGCTTGCCATCTGCTCGATCGCGATGCTGTTATTGAACATTGTTTTGCTCCTTTGCTGTGTGGGCTTCTTTTTCCTCTTGTCAGTTCTTCCTGACACCCACATTGTATGAGCAAACGTGTCCGCAGCCATCGTAACTAAGTGGTAAGAACGCGTTGTCTTTAGGCTGACTTTGACCGACCTCCTGTACGCCTACGGTAGTGCGCCGCCTCTCGTTCTTTAGATGTACGTCTAACCGGCGCTGTTACCGCCGATTTGCCGGGCCCCCAAGGGCAGCAAAAAGCGAGGGCCCAGCACCCTGCAGGCCCTCGCTCCGGCATCTCCTGGCCGCACGACTAGCGCGCGGTCAGGTCGAAGAGGAAAGGAGAGATAATTACCAGCGCAAGAAAGATTACCGCCGCTGCCCGGTTGAGTGTTGCTGCGTTCAAGTGTGGTCCTCCGGTGTCGCGCGGTGGGTCGCCCTGTCGTAACCGTGCGAAGTGTCGTCCTTGCTGCCAATCCCTAAAGCAACTCCGGTGCCAAACACGGGCGCGCGGTAGACCGGCGTGCAACAGGCGCGCGGCAGCCGGGATGGGGATTGAATTCAGGAGTGCCGGAAAGGGAGAGGGAGCGGTGCCGGGGGGCCGGTGGTGAGAACCTGGAGACCTAACGCTTTGCTTCGGATCTGACTGCGCTTATCAACTGGCGGTAGGGAACGCCTTTTTCGAGGAAGAGCCTGACGCCTGCCTTCTTTGCGTGCTCCCGCTCAATCGCATCGTCGTGGATGGTGAGGGCTACGACAGAGGAAGTGAGATTACGGTCGGTTATTTCGGCGACGGCCTCATAATTATCGCAGCAGCGCATGTCCAGATCCAGCAACACGACATCGGGCTGAACGCGGTGGGCCATCTTGACCAGCTCGCAATCGTCAGAGGCTTCGCCCACAACCTTGATTTCGGGGTCAAGCTCGAGCATGGTCTTGAGGCAAGCGCGGAGAGTGGCATGGTCGCCCGCGATTAGGACGCGGACGGGCCTGGTGGCGGGCGCCACCGGAGCAGAAACGGTAGGAGCAGAAGTAGTTTTCGCCTCACCTTGTGGTGCGTACTTCACAAGACGGCGCCTTGCGGAATACTCTCGTGTTGGAATTGGGCGGGCGTTAATGCTCATATCTGCTTTCGTTTCTAGCGGGCTGCCGCGGCTCTCTCCTAATGCCTCGCGGTGCCGGTAAATTCGGTAATTTACAGGGCCTCTCGGACGTTGTGTGTCCTCGATTCCATATTATCACAATTTGCGTGCCATGTCACTGGTATCGGGGGATTATTTATTCGGCACCCCGGGTAGTACAGGTACTACGACTACAGACCTAGTTTCGGCCGTTTTTGGCCGTTTTTGGCCTGTTTTGGCTCTTTTTCGAGTCCCGGCGCTGAATTCTGACTATTCTACCAGTTTTTGCCGCAAAGCGTAAACGGCGGCCTGGGTGCGGTCGGAGAGGTGCAACTTCTGCAGGATATTGCTCACGTGGGTCTTGACCGTCTTCTCGCTCAGCACAAGCTCGTCGGAGATATCCTTGTTGCTCTTGCCCTGCGCGATCAGGCGCAGCACCTCTAGCTCGCGATCGGTGAGGTCGTGCTTGGGGGTGGTGGGCTGGGGGTTGGTGAACTCCTGCATGAGCTTGCGGGCGATCTCGGGGTCTAGCTGGGCCTCGCCCCTGTGTACCGTGCGGATGGCTCGCACAAGCTCCGAGGGCAGCACGTCCTTCATCAGGTAGCCCTGCGCGCCCGCCTTTATCGAAGCGAACACCTTCTCGTCCTCGCTGAAAGAGGTGAGCACGATCACGCGGGTGCTGGGGGACGCCGCGGTGACGGCGCGCGTGGCCTCCACCCCGTCCATGACGGGCATTACGAGGTCCATGAGCACGATGTCGGGCAGCTTTTCGCGTGCCACCTCGACCGCCTCGCTGCCGTTGCTAGCCTCGGCCATCACCTCGATATCGGAGTGAGTCTCGAGGTAGGTCCTGAGGCCCTGCCTGACAATGGCGTGGTCGTCAACTATCACGACCGAGATCTTCTCGCTTGGAGACGTTGATTCCTGATCTGACATGTGCCTCTCCCTCCAGTTTACGCTTCGCAAGGCACCGACACCTTGACCATGGTGCCGGGGCCGTTGGGATTGGGGCCGATCTCGAACGTGCCGCCCAGTTGTTCGACCCGCTCGCGCATCGAAGTCATACCGAGCGTGCTCGGCTTGGCTGGGCCGGGCTTGATGCCGATTCCGTTGTCCTTGATTTTCAGGTAGACGGTGTCGCCCTGAGTAGACAGGTGTATCCACGCCTCGGTGGCGCGTGCGTGCTTGACGATGTTGTTCAGCGCCTCCTGCGCCACGCGAAACAGCGCCTTTTCAATGTGCAGGGCGAGCCGTCCCTGCCCCTTCGTGTCGAGTTTGATGACGATGCCGTGGCGGTCGCCCACCAGCTTGGCGTGCTTGGTGAGCACGGCCGCCAGGCCCTCTTGCTCAAGGTTGGCGGGGCGCAGTTCGAAGATGAGGGAGCGCATATCCTTGAGCGCGGCGTTGGCCGTCTCGTACAGCAGCTTGATCTGGCTGCGAGCACGCTCGGGGTCCGACTCGAAGAACAGGCCCGCCGCCTCGGCATTTAGCACCATACTGAACAGCGACTGCGAGAGGCTGTCGTGCAGCTCGCGGGCGAGGCGGTTTCGCTCCTGCAGGATGTCTTGCTCGCGCGAGCGGTCGTACAGGCGGGCGTTTTCGATTGCGATGGCAGCCTGATTGGCGAAGGCGAGCACCGTGCGTCCGTCCTCCTCGTCGTAGAAGCCGATCTCGTTCTTGTCGATCGCGAGCGCGCCGATAGTCTCGTCGCGGAACTGCAAAGGCACCGCTATCCACGAACGGGTGGGGTATTCGTGCGCGAGCCAGCTTGGCTCCTCGCGCACGTCGGCCAACACAATGGGTGTCGACTCTTCCAGCAGCCTGCGCGAAAGCTCGTTCTCGTTCGGGTCGAAAGTCGTCCCAATCGCGTCTTCGTCGTTGTCGAAGCCCCGGGCCGCGATGACACGCAGGTGGTTCTCGAAGCGCAGCATGATACTGGCGCGGTCGTACTGCACGACATCGGCAAGCTGCTCGAGGATAAGCGACAGCACGCGGTCGAGATCGAGCGTGGACGAAATGAGCGCGCTGGAGCGAACCAGAGCCGAAACTTCGCGCACGCGCCGCTTTAGCTGGAGGCGCTGGCGCTCTAGCTGGGCCACTTGGTCCTGCAGGCGGGCGTTGAGCGCGAGCGAGTAGATCTTGCTGAAGCGGATGACAAGCCAGCGCAGCGCGGCGTCGAGCGCCCGCGCCATCTCGAGCGCGGCGTCCTCGTCGGAGTCCCACTGGCACTCGCGGCGCACCACCGGCAGGACGGCTTCGTCGAGCAGCAGGTGGCCCTCGATCACCTCGGAGATGTCGAAGCCCTGCTCTGCCCTCCGCTCGCAGATCGCTTCAGAGTATTGCAGCAGAGCGTCATGGCTGCCCGTGCGGAACAGTTCGACGAGCGCGGCCAGGCTGTCCTGGGCACATATCTGAAGCTCGGTCACGGGACGCTCGCGATAGTGCGAGTCCTCCATCGAGTACAGCAGTCGCACCCACGCGGCGACGACCTCATCGCGGTACCCTTCGAGCAGGTCGGCGAGCGCGGTTGACGTTATTGCTTTGCGTGAGGGCTGAGTAGTTTTCATCCTGATATTTCGG
>DASTEB010000604.1:0-6579 GCA_035710025.1 Chloroflexia bacterium | reverse complement strand
TTCCTCCCTCTATTCTCTGGTGTTCCTGTACGAATGTGCTCTCAGGTATTTGCATGTCGTGATCCTCACACCAAGTCGAATTATATAGAACGTGTCGGACTGATGCTCCGATTTGCACATTCGGTTCAATCTCGATAGCCTTACTAAAAGCACGAGATTGTGCTGGTCTTCCTTGCTGGCGCTGTCGGAACAATCTTTGTAGGCATGCAAGAATGTAAGAATGCAGCGCATGAGCCTTGCTCTATACTCAACTTCTACCGAGAGGAGTCGACACTGACGCTGTTCTGTCCATGGTCGCTGTCCATGCAGTCGTAATTCGTCAATTCGGCACGACCAGCCGGGGCCTGTACGGCCACAACATCCGGGCGTGCCACTAAAAGGGGCCCAGACTGATGTGTCTGGGCCCCATTAAATTGCGTCAGGCTCTACGCGCAGCGGCCTCTGAAGTCCTGCATCATGAACCGAGCGGTCGATTACACCTCGCGGAACTCGCCCTCGACGGTGCCTTCCTCGGCGGGCTTCTCGCCCTCGGCGCCCGGCTCGGACGCGCCGTTGCCGGTCATGCCCTCGAAGCCGGGGCCGCGCGTACCCGCGTCGGCCTGCTCCTTGGCGTACATAGCCTGCCCGATCTGCTGCATCGCCTGGCTCAGCTCCTCGGCGCGGGTCTTGATGACCTCCACGTCGTCCGAGCCGAGCGCCTCGCGCAGCGCGGTCACCTTGCCCTCGACGTCGCTCTTGATCTCGGCGGGCACCTGCTCGCCCAGGTCGCGCAGCGTCTTCTCGGCCTGGTAGGCCAGGCTGTCGGCGGTGTTGCGCGTCTCGATCAGCTCGCGGCGCTTGCGGTCCTCGTCGGCGTGCGACTCGGCCTCGCGCACCATGCGCTCGATCTCGTCCTTCGACAGGCCCGAACCGGCCTCGATGCGCATGTTCTGCTGCTTCTGGGTGGCCATGTCCTTGGCCGACACGTTCAGGATGCCGTTAGCGTCGATGTCGAACGTCACCTCGATCTGGGGAACGCCCCTCGGCGCGGGCGGGATGCCGTCCAGGATGAAGCGGCCGAGCGACTTGTTCTCGCTGGACATCGGGCGCTCGCCCTGCAGCACGTGGATCTCCACGCTGGGCTGGTTGTCCGAGGCGGTAGAGAACACCTGGCTCTTCTTGGTCGGGATGGTGGTGTTGCGCGGGATCAGCGGGGTAGCCACGCCGCCCAGCGTCTCGAGGCCCAGGGTCAGCGGGGTCACGTCGAGTAGCAGCACGTCCTTCACGTCGCCCTTGAGCACGCCCGCCTGGATCGCCGCGCCGACCGCGACCACCTCGTCGGGGTTGATGCCCTTGTGAGGCTCCTTGTTGAAGAAGTCCTGCACCTTGCGCTGCACCGCGGGCATGCGGGTCTGGCCGCCTACCAGAAGCACCTCGTCGATGTCCGAGTTCTTCATGCGGGCATCTTCGAGCGCGCCCTTCATGGGCGGAATGGTCTTTTCGATCAGGTCGCCCACGAGCTGCTCCAGCTTCGAGCGGGTGAGGGTGATGTTGAGGTGCTTGGGCCCCTCGGCGTCGGCCGTGATGAACGGCAGGTTGACCTCGGTGCTCTGTGTGGTGGACAATTCGACCTTGGCCTTCTCGGCGGCCTCCTTGAGGCGCTGCAGTGCCATGCGGTCCTGGCGCAGGTCGATACCCTGCTCTTTCTTGAACTCGTCGGCCAGCCAATCGATCACGCGCTGGTCGAAGTCGTCGCCGCCCAGGTGGGTGTCGCCGTTGGTCGAGTTGACCTCGAACACGCCCTCGGACAGCGACAGGATGGAGATGTCGTAGGTGCCGCCGCCCAGGTCGTACACCGCGATCTCTTCCTCGGTCTTCTTGTCGAGACCGTAGGCCAGGGCGGATGCGGTCGGCTCGTTGATGATGCGCAGCACCTCGAGGCCCGCTATCTTGCCCGCGTCCTTGGTGGCCTGGCGCTGAGTGTCGTTGAAGTAGGCGGGCACGGTGATGACCGCCTGGGTGATCTTCTCGCCCAGGTAAGCCTCGGCGTCGGTCTTGAGCTTCTGCAGGATCATGGCCGATACCTCGGGCGGGGAGAACGCCTTGCCGCCCATCCATACCTGCACGTCGCCGTTGGGCGCTTCGGTGACCTTGTAGGGCACCAGCTTCAGGTCGCGCTGTACCTCGGGGTCCGAGTACTTGCGCCCCATGAAGCGCTTGATCGAGAAGATAGTGTTTTCGGGGTTGGTGATTGCCTGGCGCTTGGCCACCTGGCCCACCAGCCGCTCGCCCGACTTGGAGATCGCGACGACGGAGGGGGTGAGGCGGGCGCCTTCGGCGTTGGGTATGACCGTAGGCTCGCCGCCCTCGATCACTGCCATGACCGAGTTGGTGGTGCCCAGGTCTATGCCTAGAACGTGTGCCATTTCTTTCTGCCTCCTGTTGAGTCTCTTGTCTTTGTTGATCGTTCTTTACTGATTAGTCCCGTTCGGTGCCCTCGGGGCTAACCCCTGGACACCTTGACCATGGCCGGGCGGATCACCCGGTCGCGCATGGTGTAGCCCTTGCTGAAGACCTCGCTCACGGTGTCGGCGTGGTCGCCGCCGCCGCTGTTGTCCTCGAAGGCCACGGCCTCGTGCAGGTTGGGGTCGAACGGCTGCCCGAGCGCCTCGATGGGCGCAACGCCCTCCTGCTCGAGGATGCCGTGCAGCTTGCGGGCGATAAGCTCGATGCCCTCGACCCACTTGTTGCCCTTGCGCTCGTCCTCGGGGATGGAAGCCAGCGCCCGGTCGAAGTCGTCCAACACGGGCAGAAGCTTCTTCACGAGGCCCGCTGTCGCGTACTGCGCGGTCTCGAGCTTTTCCTGCTCGGCGCGGCGCCGGAAGTTGATGAAGCTGGCGCGCTCGCGCTGGAGCGCCTCGAGGTACTCGCTTGCGAGGTCGCGCCCTGCCGGGGCAGTAGCCTGCTCCCCGACCTCATCCTGTGCCTCTTCGGGCTGCAGTAGCTCTTCCTCGGGGTTGATATCAGGTTCGGTCTGTCGGTTATTCACTGGTTGCTAACAATCCTCCTGGTGTCATTAATAGGTCGAGGGGTCTAGGCATCGCGGTCGCGCCCTGTGTAGGCGCGGCTGAGCAGGTCGCTCAACAACTGCGACATGTAGCCGACGGTGGACACCGACCGGCTGTAGGGCATGCGGAGCGGGCCGACCACGCCGAGCACGCCGGTCATGCGGTCCTCCAGGCCGTAGCGGGCCACGACGACGCTGCAGCTTGAGATGCCCTCGCCCGCGTCCTCGTCGCCGATGATGACCTGCACGCCCTCGCTGTGGATCACCGAGGGGATGAGGGACGACCACACGTCGCCCTGCTCGAACAGCTCGATGATCTGCTGGATACGCTGGGGGCTGCGGAACTCAGGCTGCTCTAGAATGTGGCCCAGGCCCTCGCGGTAGATGGCCGAGGTCTCGGGGCGCTCGAGCTTGGCGAGCATGGCCTCGAGCAGGTGCAGCACCATAGGGGCGAATTCATCGAGCGGCTTGAGGTTCTCCGCGTCTTCCGCCCAGCGGCCGATCTCGGTTGCCGTCTTGCCCGACAGTACCTCGTTCAGCCGGTTGGCAAGCGCGCTCAGGTCGCCCTGCTCGACCAGCCCGTCCTCGGGCACGGTGAGCATGTGCTGGGTGACCGAGCCGTCGTCGCCCACGAGCACCATAAGCACTCGGCTCTCGGAGATGGCGAGCAGCTCGAAGTGCTTGAGCCGCACGGCCGCAGAGCGGGGCGCGGTCGCCACGGCCGCGCTGTGTACGGTGCGTGCGAGCACCGATGCTGCCAGGCGCACCCACTCCTCGGCGTCCATCTCCACCTGGTGGAACTGGTGGCGTATGGTGCGCTGCTCGTCGGCCGAAAGGCCCGCCGGGTGCATGAGGTTAGCTACGAAGTAGCGGTAGCCCTTATCGGTGGGCACGCGGCCCGCACTCGTATGCGGCTGCACGATGAGGCCCGCGCGCTCCAGGTCGGCCATGTCGTTACGCACGGTGGCCGAGGAGACGTTGAGGCCGTAGTTCTGGACGATCTGCTCCGAAGCGACGGGGCGCGCGGTCGAGACGTACTGCTCGACGATGATGCTGAGGACGGCGCGCTGCCGCTCGGTGATCTTTATGTCGCCGCGCTGGTCCATGGTGATCTCTCTCGGGAAAAAGGCGCCCTTAGAAGGGCAAAAACTGCAAGATATATGCCGTCTAGCACTCGCACGGTGAGAGTGCTAACGCACTACGGCAATTATAAGGGTTGATAGGGGTATTGTCAAGGTTGGGGGAGTTGGATTCCGCGCGTGGAAACGAGCAGCCCGGCCCCCTGCCTTGGTGCATGCCGATGCGATGATGAGGCCGGACACTACGCGTGCCGGCCATCTACGGCGAGACTATGCAGGCGTACTGCCAGGCTGTCTTAGGGCTTCGGGGTGCTTACCGGTACCACACGGTAGCGCAGGTGCGTTACGCCGGGGGAATCGATCACCCTTGTGGGCTGAAGCTCAACCTGGCCCGGGTCTATGTGCTCGAACAAGCGTCTACCGTCGCCGAGCAGAATTGGCACGAGATGAATCTGAAGGTCGTCGAGCAGCCCCGAGCTAAGGTATTGCTGAATGATGTTCGCGCCTCCCGCCAGGTAGATGTCCTTGTCCCCCGCTGCCGCTCTTGCTTGCTCCAGGGCGCTTTCAATGCCGCCGGTAACGAAGTTGTACGTCGTTCCGCCTTCCTTCTCCACGGTCTCGCGTGGATGGTGGGTGAGCACGAAGACGGGCACGTGGTAGGGCGGGTTATCTCCCCACGCCCCTTCACCGAGGTCGAACATGCGCCGGCCCATTATTACTGCCCCTTTGTTTGTGAGCATTTCCGCAGCGACGTCGGAGTTGGTGCCGGTGCTGCCGCCCTCGAGGCCGTGAGGCTCGCGCCACCCCGACACCTCGAACATCCACTCGTGGAGCCGCTCGCCACCCTCTCCCAGGCCTAACTCGACGCTGTCGTTCGGCCCTGTGATGAACCCGTCAAGTGACATAGAGATGTCTGCGATCAGTCTGCTCATTTGCTTCCTCCTCTCAAAGGCGACGTATCGATCTACCATGCAGAGTCAGCACCGGTGTGATTCCGTATGCTCTCACCTATCGTCCACTTCCCCCAGCACCGTCTTGATATCCACCACCGGCGTGCCGTCGATGGCCTCGAGCGGGGCCACGCGCAGCCTGCGCCCGTCGACCTCCAGCACCGTGACGCGGTGCAGGCCGATGGGGTTGGGGCGGTCGGGCGAGCGGGTGGCGAACACGCCCGTGAGAGGGGCGTCGGGGTCGCCGCGAGGGTGGACCAGGAGCGTTTCGCGCTCGGATTGGTGGAGCCAGGTCAGCAGGATCGCGTCACTGCCTGCCTCGATGCCATGGAGGCCGTCCGCGACCTCGGCTCTGATCTCCACCCACGCCTCGGGCGCGCCCTCGTAGCCCTGCATCGGCGCTTCTTCGCGGTTCTTCAGCTCCGAGCGCACCACGCCGATGGACCGGATTGTGTAGGTTGTCTCGCTCATGCCGCGGTCCCTTAGGCCGGCCTGGGGAAGCGTTGGGCCGAGCGCGCCCGCGCTTTGACTGCCTCTTCCTCGCGGTCCTTCGGCGGCGCGTTCGTCTCGAGCGAGGCGAGCAGGTCGGCTGCCGCCGCGGCGATTCGGTCGACGGCGGCGTTGAAGGCGGCTTCGTTGGCCTGTGACGGCTTCTGGAACCCGCTCAACTTGCGCACGAACTGCAGGGAGGCCGCGCGGACCTCGTCCTCGGTCGCGGGCGGCTCGAAGTTGAACAGCGGCCTGATGTTGCGGCACATAGGTTTGATCCTTTCTAAGCAGACTCGGCTGTGGGCGAGCCGAAGAACGATTCGAGCATGGGAAGCAGGATGTCGGCTCGGTGCACGACCGTGATGTGGTTCGCGCCCGGGATGATGGCGAGCTGCGAGCGGGGCGTATCGGTGTAGTCGGGAGCCCCGCCGCCGAACAGGCGGAACATCTCGACGGCGTGCTCGGCCTGCACGATGTCCGCATCGGCGATTATGGTCAGTACGTGCGACTTGATCCCCCGGAGAGCCTCGGCGGGCCAGTCCTGCACGTTGGCGTTCATCTCCTTCACCCTCTCGAGCAGCACCGGGAAGTCTTCGGGCCTTGGCGCGATGCTCATGTATTCGTCGTAGAAGGGTGTGCCGTGCAGGTGCTCGGGCTTCATATCGTCCATGCCCTCATTCTGCCCTGGCTGGGCGCCGGACTCTTTGTAGTAGAGCGAGATGAACACCAGCTTGCGCACCATCTCAGGGCGGTGGATAGCGATCTGCAGGGCGATGCCTGCTCCAACGCTGTAGCCCAGCACGTCGGCCTGGTCCACGTTCAGATAGCGCAGCATCGCAGCCGTGTCGTCGGCCATCTGGGGGAACCTCAGGGGGCGGTCGATGTCCGCGGTATGGCCGTGGGCCTGCTGCTCGATGCTGATCACCTTGCGGTTCTTCGCGAGGCCCGGCAGGAGCAGGCCGAACGATGTGCCGGTGGCCGACATCCCGCCGTGCAGCAGCACCAGCGGCGTGCC
>DASTEB010000603.1:0-4587 GCA_035710025.1 Chloroflexia bacterium | reverse complement strand
AAGTAGGGGCGGTTCTGCCCATCGCAAGGCTCGCCAGGGTCGCCGCACTGGTAGCCCGCCATGACCTCGCGCCCGGCGAGCCGCTCGACCCACAGCCAGAACGTCGAGCCGTAGGGCACATCGGCGAAGGTCTGCTGGCTGGGGAGCACCCCCTCATCGAACCCAGCGGACTCCGAGACGATCTTGGCGAGCTGCCCGCGGGTCACGTGGTTGTTCGGACGGAAGTACGGGTCGTAGTTTTGATTGCAGGGCTCTCCTATACCACCGCAGAGATAGCCGTTGATGACGCCCTGGCAGGCGAGGCAGCGCACGAACGGGTAGAACGTATTGTCGGGCGGCACATCCGAGAATTGACTGAGGCACACGGCAGAGCAGGAGTAACGCTCTACCAGCGTTTGAAGGCTTTGATCATGATAAGATCCCACCGCCCACACATCGCCGGACGATATCGCCGAGAGACCGAGCAGGAGGTTAGTACGTGTACCTTGATGAGGGGTGGGTGCAACGATCCAGGCTGTGCCGTCCCAATGTAACATCAGAGTTCGCCCCGCAAGTTCGCCCTGGAAAGATCCCACCGCCCATACATCATCTGCAGATATGGCGCGCACATCGTGCAAATGGTTGTCATAGATGCCTTGACCTGGGCTAGGCACCACTGCCCAGGAAGTGCCGTCCCAGTGCATTGCAAGCGTACGATATAGAGTGCTGGTATTGCGATAACTGCCCACAGCCCATACATCGTCAGCCGACAGAGCAGATATCCCGGTGAGTCCACTAGCGAATGTACCCGGGCTAGGGCTGGGTACCACCGCCCAGGATATGCCGTCCCAGTGCATTATCAGGGTCATATTCATACTTGCGACGTCGTAGTGTCCCACACCCCATACATCATCGACCGAGACAGCAGATACATCCCTGAGCGAACTGGTTATGGAGCCCGGATTTGGGCTAGGCACCACTGTCCATGTTGTGCCATCCCAGTGCATTGCCAACGTTCGGATTATGCCACCGCCATTGCTATAACTCCCGACTGCCCACATGTCATTCGCCGAAACGGCAGCAAGTGCCGAAATGTCGTTGTAGTCGGAGCCCGGATTGGGGCTTGGCACTACCGACCAGGATGACCCATCCCAGTGCATCACCAGCGTGTGAATTCCAAGGGCGTCAGTACGGAAGCGTCCCGCAACCCATACGTCATTGGCTGCAAAGGCCCATACTGCGTTCAGATAGTTGGCATTCGTACTCGCATTGGGGCTTGGCACTACCGACCAGGATGACCCATCCCAGTGCATCACTAGAGTTTGTGCTGTGCCAGTGCTGTTGTAATATCCGACAGCCCAAACATCATCAGCAGACACTGCTGATACCGCGCTGAGGTAGTTCGCGCTGGCCGGCTGGTTGGGGCTTGGAACCACGCCCCAATTCGGGTAGCACGTTGGCGTCGGCGAAGGCGTGCTCGGGGTAGCCGTCGCGGTGGCGGTCTGCGTAGGGGTGTTGGTCGCGGGCGCGGTCGGGACGGGCGTGGGCGTGTTGCTCGGGGGTGTGGTAGAGGTCGGCGTGGAGGGGCCGGGCGTGGGCGTGACCACCTGCGAGCCCTCGCAGAACACACCGCTCAGGGTACCCACGATGTTCCCCGAGAAGAAATAGCCCTGCACGCTGCCGAACATCAGACTGTCGGTGTACACTCCCGTGCCCACCGTCTGGAACGTGTACGCCGTGAAGGTGCTGACCTGGTCGTCCATGAACCAGGGCGCAGTGAGCACGTCGCCGCTCGTGTCGACGAAGTTGAAGTTGCCTGCCACCCAGCCGCGGTCGGTGGTCGGCGTTACGTCGAGCAGCGCGGCACTGTGGTCCAGCTGGAACAGGCCCGCGAGGCCACCCGTCATCGTCCCCGAGTAGGTGCCGCGAGGGTGTACGTGCCCCTCGGGTGTAGTCACCACCAGATCGGGCGCGGCGAACTGCGCCAGCACGTCGCCCGGGTTGAACAGGGTAGGCCGGGGTGGCGGCTCTGCCCTCACCCCGAACATGCCCCCGACGAGCGCGCTGCCGCCGGTGTACAGCCGCCCGGTCACGTTCGCGTTGAGCAGCCCGCTGCCGCCAATCTGCGTCGTGATTTGCCCGCTTATCACCCCCTGGAACCTGTATGGGGCGTACGCGCCCGAGGTGGACGTGCTGTGGATGTAGCCGCTGAAGCCGCGGTTGCCCGACGGCTGAGGCGTGAACGCGATGAAGTTGACGCCAAGCACGCCCGTTATCGTGCCCGCGGCGCCGTGGATCACCACCTCGTTCACCATAATGCCGCGAGGCAGGCCAATGCCGCCGATACTGGTCAGCCCTAGCCCATTCAGGTTGCTGATGGCGAACGTGCCCGTGATGCCGCCCGTGGCGGTGCCGGTGTAACTCTCGTTCACCAGCACGAATCCCTCCGACGACTCGGTGGCCGTGATGGGAGGCACCGGCGCGAACTGTATGAGGGTATCGTCCGCCGTAGCGGTGAACGGACGAGTTGCGGGCAGCGGGCCAAACCCAGTCAGGTTAAAGCTTATGGGCGTGAAATCGCAGGGCACGACCGCGGGAGAAGCGGAGGCGGGTATGGCCCGCGCAGGGGAGGCGCCCGCCCCGACCGCCAGACCCAACACAGCCGCCAGGCATGCCAGAAGTAGCCCGGGCACGAGGAAACGACGCAGCATCTTGCCTTCCCTCCGAAATATGTGACGGTGCGAGGTCAGAGCGGCCTTAGGCGCTACGCAGTATACCACCCTCCGGGGCTCTCCGCGCCGGTCTAACTGTGCTTCTTGCCGGGGCCTTTCTTCTCGCGGCGTGGCATCGTCTGCGTGAACGCCCGCCACGGGTCGTTGCTCCACTCAAGCTCGGTGCGCCCGATCATGACGGTGTGCCCCGACTCGACCCCGGCCTCGCGCAGCGCGTTGCTGATGCCCATGCGGTCAAGCTCTCGCTGCAAGCGCTCCAGCGCGAAGGGGTTGTTCATGTCGGTCATCGACACGAGCCGCTCGATGCGCTCGCCCGACACGCGGAAGCGCGTTTTGCTCTCCTGCTTCACCTCGAACCGCTGCGACTCGGAAGCGACGTGCCTGGGCTGCGCGACCACCTCTTCTTCCTCTTCTTCGCCCTTCGGAGGCTCGACCCACGCGGGCCGGGGCATCTCGCGCAGCTTCGCGGCCGCGGCGCCCAGCAGCTCCTGCACGCCCTGCCCGGTGGCGGCCGAGATGGGGTAGATATCGACATAGCCCATCTCGCGGAAACGCTCGGTAAGCTCGGGCAGGCGGTCGCGCACCTCCTGCAGGTCGATCTTGTTGATGGCGATCAGCTGGGGCTTGGTGCCCATCTCGGGGTCGTACTGCTCTAGCTCGGCGTTGATGCGCTTGAAGTCCTCGATCGGGTCGGTGGTCTGCGAGGGGTGGGTCTGCCCCTCGGCCTCGGGCGCGGCGTCCCACCACAGCCCGGCCGAGCCGTCCACCACGTGTATCAGCAGCCGCGTGCGCTCGACGTGGCGCAGGAACTCGAGTCCCAGGCCCGCGCCGCTGCTCGCCCCCTCGATCAGGCCGGGGATGTCGGCCATGACGAAGCTGTCGTCATCCACGCGCACCACGCCCAGCATCGGCTGCAGGGTGGTGAAGGGGTAGTCGGCGATCTTGGGCTGGGCAGCGCTCGCCACCGACAGCAGGGTCGACTTGCCCACATTGGGGTAGCCAACCAGGCCCACGTCGGCGATGATCTTCAGCTCCATCGTGACGACGCGCTCCTGCCCCGGCTCGCCCTTCTCGGCGAAGCGCGGCGCCTGCCGGGTGGATGTGGCGAAATGCACGTTGCCCAGCCCGCCGCGCCCGCCCCGTGCCACCATAAGCGTCTGGTCGGGGCGCACGAGGTCGGCCTGCACCACCTCGCTCGGGGAGCCGGGCACGGGGTTCTCGTCGATCACCTCGACGAAGGTGCCGGGCGGCACGTCTATGTACAGGTCGGGCGCGGCCTTGCCGTGGCGCTGGTTGGAGCGGCCGGGCCCGCCGTGTACGGCCTTGAAGTGCTGCTTGTAGTGGAAGGGCAGCAGGGTGTTCATGCTGGGGTTGACGCGCAGGTACACGCTGCCGCCGCGCCCGCCGTCGCCGCCGTCGGGTCCACCTTTGGGCACGAACTTCTCGCGGCGAAACGAGGCGCTGCCGTCGCCGCCGTTGCCCGCGCGCACTGTTATCTTTGCTCGGTCGTAAAACATGGGTCCTCAGGGATCAGTAAACTGGGTCGGACGCCGTGGGGTCTACGCTACGGTTTCACCCCGAGGGCAGCCATCGCCCTGGCTACCACCCCGGCGTCGTTCTTGTAGGATAGCAAGGACTGAGCCTCGGTGATGGGCACCCAGCGGCTCTCGGTAATCTCCCAGGTGGGGCTGGGGAACTCGCCCGAGGTGGCCTCCATGAGGAAGTGGTACACCGTCTTGCGTACCAGGTCACCGT
This sequence comes from Chloroflexia bacterium, assembly GCA_035710025.1. Classification (GTDB taxonomy): domain Bacteria; phylum Chloroflexota; class Chloroflexia; order QHBQ01; family JADMIH01; genus JADMIH01. Next base: position 121 of record DASTEB010000603.1, on the reverse strand, counting down.
TGCGGCGGCGGTAGAAGTAGACGATCTCGCCCAGCGGCTCGGTGATGCGGGCGTCCAGCCCGGTCTCCTCTTTCACCTCGCGCAGGGCGGCCTCTTCCCGCGTCTCGCCCTCCTCGATGTG
>DASTEB010000602.1:0-3014 GCA_035710025.1 Chloroflexia bacterium | reverse complement strand
CCTGTAGAACCTGTAGAGCCTGTACCCAATGAACAGCAACGATCCAGTCAGCCAGCCGAGGAACAAGGCTGTGGCCGACATGTTGAAGAGAGTAGAGATAATCCATAGCATCAACCCACCGCCAATGCTATAGGCGATGTTGGGTATGAGATAAGTTATGAGGCTTTGCTGGTCACGTCTATCCATGGCACCTTCAGACTACCAAATCTACACACAGCAGTCTGTCGCTCACGCCATTATATGCGAAACGCCCGGGCACCACCCGCTAGCGCGCCCCCACCTTGCTCACCACCTGCGCGGCGAGAGATGTGGCGGCTCTGGCGGCTGCGCGCAGGTCGCGGCTGCGCAGGTACTCCACGAGGAAGGCCGCTGCGAAGGCATCGCCGGCGCCCGTCACGTCGCGCACGGTGTCCACAGGCGCGGCGGGCTGCTCGAACGACTCGCCCGAGCGCGTGCGCACTATGCAGCCGCGGTCGCCCAGCTTGAGCGCGACCACCGGGGCGAGGTCGAGCAGGCTCTCGGCCACGTCGGGCGCAGCCACCTTGCCCGCGAGTAGTTGCCCTTCCTCCATGTTGGGGAAGAGCACGTCAAGCTCCATGCCCTCTAGCAGACGGCGGAAGTGGGCGGGGCCATAGTCGCGGATCAGGTGGGGTGGGTTGGGGTCCAGCGTACGCAGCGCTCCGGCCGAGCGGGCCAGGTGCAGCGCTTCGAGCGCGGCGGGGCGCGGGCCTTCGCGCAGGAGCGAGTAGCCCGTCAGGTGGAAGGCGTCGAGGCCGTCGAACCAGGCCGGGTCGAGGTCGGCGGGCGAAAGGGTGGCGCTCGCGCCGGGGTACGACCACATCCGCCTCGCGCCCGACGGGTCCACCATGACGAGCACGCGCCCGGTCGGCTCCTCGTCAATCTCCCGGATCTCGGCCTCCAGGCCCGAGTCGACCAGCGAGCGCACCAGCATCTCGCCCGGGAAGTCGTTCCCGGCGCGGCCCACGAAGCGCACGCGGGCGCCCTGCCGAGCGGCCCACACCGCGAAGTTGGCCGCCGAGCCGCCCGGCCACATCTGCACGCCGTCCGGCCCAACGTCGGCCTCGCCCGAGCGCGGGTCGTAGCGCACGACCACATCGAGCAGAAGGTCGCCCAGCGAGAGGATGTAGGGCATCGGGCTAGACGTAGTTGGGCGGCGTGATCGCCCGGGCCACGGCCGCTGCGAGGGCTGCGTTGTGCTCAAGCAGCGAGCGGTTGGCGGCCAGGGATCGCCCTTCGGTGGCGCGGGACAGCGCGCTCAACAGGAACGGGGTGACCGCGCGGCCCTTGATGCCCTGCGCCTCCGCATCGCGCAAGCCCGCCTGCACCGCGTACTCGACCTCGGCGGTATCCAGCGCGTGCTCTTCGGGCACCGGGCGGCAGAGCAGCACGCCCCCCTCGAAGCCCAGTCGGCGGCGCACGCGGTACACCTCGGCCACCTCTTCCGGCGTGTCCACGCGGGCGTCCACGGGCAGAGGCGGATCGGTCGCCCGTGTGTAGAAGGCGGGGAAGGTGTCGGTCTGGTAGCCGAGCACGGGCACGCCGTTGGTCTCGAGCCACTCGAGCGTGGCGGGCAGGTCGAGCACCGACTTGGCCCCCGCGCACACAACCACGACCGGGCTTGAGGCCAGCGCGGGCAGGTCGGCGGAGATGTCGAACGAAGACTCCCACCCCCTGTGCACACCCCCGATGCCGCCCGTGGCGAACACCTTGATGCCGAGCAGCGCGGCAATATGCGCTGTCGAGGAAACGGTGGTCGCGCCGCTCTCCCCGCGGGCGAGGAGCAAGGGCAGGTCGCGTAGGCTCGCCTTCGCGATGCCCGTGCCTGTGCCCAGGCGGTCGAGCTGTTCGAGGGAGAGGCCCGCGTGGATCATGCCGTCGAGTACGGCGAGCGTGGCGGGCACCGCGCCGTTGTCGCGCACGATCTCCTCCATGCTGCGGGCCACCTCGATATTGAGGGGGCGCGGGAGCCCATGCGCGATTACGGTCGACTCTAGCGCGACGACAGGCCGCCCCTGCCGGAGAGCAACGGCCACCTCGGGAGCGTAGACGACGATGTCATGCAGTTCCTGGTTCATAGGTTAAGCATACGCGATGCGGGGCGCGGTGGGAAGAGCCGATACACCTACTTGAACCCCAACACCCCGAACGCCTCCGGCTTGGGCACGACCCGCGCAAAGCCTGCTTCTTGCATCCGGCGGGTGGCGCCGCGGGCTACCTGGTTGCCTTCGCCGCTCTTGAGGTTGCCGGTGTAGTGGAACATGCGCCCGCCTCGGGAGAGCACGCGGTAGCACTGGCGGTAGAACTCGCCGGAGTAGAGGTCGCCTGCCAGGCTGAAGGTGGGCGGGTCGTGGATGATGCGGGTGAATCGGCCGTCAGGCAGGTCGCGGATGAGGTCGTAAGCATCGCCTACTAGCTGCGTGATGCGAGGATTGTCGAACAGGTCGCGGGACCAGGGGTTGTGGCGGGCTACTTCGAGCGAGGCGGGGTCAAGCTCGATGGTAGTGACGTGGCGGGCGGTGCGCGCGGCCTCGATCGCCGTGTAGCCCAAGCCGGTGGTCGTGTCGAGCACGTCGCCTACCATCGGGGCGGCCGCCTTGATCTTGGCGAGCGTGTCGGTGTGGGGGTCGCTGCCCTTGATGCGGTGCATGGTGAACCCGCCGATCAGCATCGTCGGCGCGCCGCCCGTGGGGTACAGGCTGCACACGCGCCCCGTCACCTCCGAGAAGACCCGCACCTCGCTCAGTGTTTCGCCCTCAAGGTGGAAGCACTTGCTCTCCGAGCGCGCGATCTCCTCGACCGCGTCCCACGGCAGCGTCTCGCCTGACGGGAAGCGCACGCCCCCAGGTTCAAGGCTCACCTGCACGGTCGAGATGCCCAGGTCGGGGGATATGTCGGTCGCGGGCAGACCGCCGCGCCGCGCCTTGAGCAGGGGCGCTACCTCGTAATGCGACAGGACTATCACGCCGCGGCTACGACTACGAACGGCTGAACCA
>DASTEB010000601.1:0-4044 GCA_035710025.1 Chloroflexia bacterium | reverse complement strand
CGCGAAAAGTATGCGTCGACGTAACGTTCTGGATCGCGCCAGAAACCCCGCGTTATGCCGGGCCAGGGCGCGCGTATCGCAAGCTCGCCCACCAAGCCGCGCACGGGATTGCCCCGCTCATCGACCACGTCGGCCGCCATGCCGGGTACAGGCGCGTTGAACGAAGCAGGCTTGATGGGAAGCAGTGGGTTGCAGCAAAGGATGCCGCCGGAAATCTCAGTGCCGCCCGAGTAGTTGATGATGGGGCTGCGCCCGCCGCCCACTTTTTCGAAGTACCACTGCCAGGGGTCGGGGTTCCACGGCTCGCCCGTCGACCCAAGGAACATGAGCGTACTCATATCGTGGCGCTCTACCCACGAGTCGCCGTGCCCCATAAGCGCGCGGATCGCGGTCGGCGAGATCCCGAGGTGCGTGATGCCATGCCGCTCGACCATCGTCCAGATGCGGTCAGGCTCCGGGTAGTCGGGCGTTCCGTCGTACATGAAAAGCGTCGCGCCTAACATCAGCGTTCCGCCTATCACCCAGGGGCCCATCATCCAGCCGATGTCGGTGTACCAGAACATCACGTCGCCGGGCTGCACGTCGAAGCAGTGTGCCATATCCTGCGCGCCCTTGATCGGGAAGCCGCAGTGAACGTGCTGCGCTCCCTTGGGCCGGCCCGTCGTGCCCGAGGTGTAAATGACCATGTACAGGTGCTCGGCGTCGGTGCGAATGGTGTCGCATTCGTCCGACTGCTCTCGTGTCAGGTCGTCCCACCATACGTCGCGCTGCAAATTCCACGGCACCTCTGCGCCGAGCCTGCGTGCAACGACCACGCGCTCGACCGTGGGTGCGGCATCGGCCGCGTGGTCGGCGACTTCCTTCATGGCGACGGGCTTGCCGCGCCGCGTGAAGCCGTCGGCGGTAATTAGCATCCGTGCTTCGCAGTCGATTAAACGCGAGGCTACCGCGGGCGCGGCGTAGCCCGAGAATATTGGCGTGAATACCGCCCCGACTTTGCCAACTGCAAGCATCGCTATGGCCACTTCTGGAATGAAGGGCATAAACAGTCCGACTCGGTCGCCCTCTTTCAAACCGAGCGCGCGCAATCCGTTCGCGACTCGGCAGACTTCGGCGTGCAGCTGTGCGTAAGTGTAGGAGCGGACCGTCCCGTCCTCTCCCTCGTAAACGAGCGCAATGCGATCCGTATGCTCGCCGGCGGCGTGCTTGTCCAGAGCATCGTGTACGTAGTTGTACTTGGCGCGCCTGAACCAGGTTGCCCATTCCCATCCGCGGCTGGTGTCGAGCACCTGCTCGAAGGGGGTGTAGAATTCTATGCCGAGGTCGCGGACCGCCTCGTCCCAGAACCACTCGGGCGAACGCGCAGCGCGGTTGAGCAGCTCGTCAAAGTCAGTCAGGTTGAGCCGCTCCATGAATGCGCGGAGTCTCGAGCGGTCGAGGTACGCAGGCGTCGGCCGCCAGGCGATGCCGCTGTTGATCTCATTGGTGTGCGCGCTGGGGATTCGCTCGGCGTCGAGGAAGGAGGGATACGTCTGGTCGCTCAAGACTCGCTCCTGACTGAAAGTATGCTCAGCACACCATACTAATACGGCCGTCTTAGGGTGTCAAGACGCGCACGGCAAATAGCAGGTGCCGAAGTGCCCACTGCATTTGACGCTCCCGCGCCGCGGGGGTACAATTCTGGCAGTGGTTATAAAAGGCAGCAGCACGACGTCGTAATGTCAGACCTCAATTCAAGCGACGGCGCGATCGTCTCACTCAAGGCACGTATTCGTGGGCACGTGCAAGGAGTCGGCTTCCGCGTCTTCATCCGCAGCGCCGCCTGGCACCTGGGCGTTCGCGGGTTCGTACGCAACATGCCGGACGGCACCGTCCAATTGGTGGCCGCGGGACCGCGCGCCTCACTAGAGCGGCTTCTGCAAGAAGTATGGCGCGGGCCCGCCGGGGCGCATGTCCTTAGCGTGGACAGCGAATGGGAGTCGGGCGAATTGCCCGGGTTGCCCCGGCAGTTTGAGGTGCGGTTGTAGTGGCAGCGCGAGTCGAAGCCGAAACAAAGCAGCTCGAAGTAGAGTCCCGCGCGCGCACTGTCTGGCTGGTCATCGCGGTTGCGATGGCTGCTTTCATAGTGCTTTGCGGTCTTGGAGTGTCGGCCATTGCGGCGTTTCTGAGTAACATCACTGCTGCGAACAATGCGAAGGCCGACGTCGTGTCCGGTTCGGGCCTTATCGTACATCGCAGAAATTCGCCGGTGACCGAGTTCGTTACCGGCACAACGACCCTCGCCGAGGGCGACACGATTCAGACCCCGGCGGGTGGCCGGGCTTTCGTTCGACTTTTCGACGACAGTACGGTTCAGACGTTCTTCGATACGCGCGTGGAATTCCAGAAGATGCGTGCCACACAATTCTTCGAGAACGCTAAGGATATCGCTCTTGTGCTGCACGAAGGGACCGCGGTAGTCGCCACGGGAATTCTCGGGGCGTACTCGGCAATGGACTACACTATCGCGACCTCCGAGCTAGAGGTGCAGGTTCAGCCCAACAGCCGCGTTCGCGTGAGGGCGGAGGGCAGCACGCTCGAGGGACAAGTGACCCGTATCGTGGTAGATGCCGGGCGGGCCACTGTGCTTGGGAGGGGCCAGCGTATCGAGCTCGGCACGGCGCAGATGGCGATCCTGGACGCGGCAACGGACCTGCGGGGGCCTTTCGTCGCCGAACTTGCGCTAGTCGAGAATGGCGACTTCAGCCAGCCGCCAAGCCCCCCCGAAGAAGTGGCCAATGGCGGGCTTGGCACCGCCGGATGGTCGATAATCCGCGACGAGGACGCCCCGGCATTACCCGGAGCGCGGGTGAGCCTGGCGAGCGAGAGAATCCCTAATCTGGGAAGCGTGCCATATGTGCTCCTCGCAAACGAGAGCTCGGCGGAGCAGTACGGCCGCATCGGCATCCGGCAGGAAATCAACGAGCCGGCCGAATACCTGAACACAATTGAGCTTACTGCCTCGATTAAGCTCGTAAACCAGGCTTTTCCGTCATCGAGCGGGGGAGGCGAGCTTTACCCGCTGACAATTCGCGTGCTCTACGCGGACTCCGACGGGCGAACTCACGAGTGGCGCCGGTCGTTTTACATCAACGGCAGCGATATCGACCTGTCATCGGTCACTGCCACCAGAGTGCAGTCGGGCGCCTGGCAGTCCACCGAACAGATTCGGGCCGACCGCCTTTCCCGCGTGCCGCCCGAACGTCAGGATCTACAGGAGTTGAACCGAATCATCTTCGTGCTCAAATCGCCCGAGCTAACAACGGGCAAAGACATCTTCGTTATCAACTCGATCGAAGTGTACGGCTACGGCCCGCAGTTCCGCAGCTGGGTAACAGGCATTTCGCTGGTCGCGCGATAACCGGCGTGCCGCGACCGAAAAGGCAGCATCCGCGTTAAGCAATGTGGCTGCGCCTGGCGCAAAGACCAGAAACCCGGGCCGTTCGCGGCTCGTAATCGGAGGGGAAATTGAGCAACATCGCAGTAATCGGAACGGGATACGTCGGGCTTGTCACCGGCACGTGCTTCTCAGACCTGGGCAACAGGGTGGTCTGTATGGACGTGCAGCACGACAAGATTGAACGACTTCGGAAGGGAATCGCGCCCATCTATGAGCCTGGCCTCGAGGAGATGATCGAGCGCAACCTGAAGGCGGGCAGATTGTTCTTCACAACAGACTACGCCGAGGCTCTCCATGAAGCCGAATTCGTTTTCATTGCCGTGGGCACGCCGGAGTCTGAAGACGGTTCGGCCGATATGCGTTACGTCGAATCGGCAGCGCGCGCCATTGGCACGCATGCGCCGGGACGCTCCGCGGAGCCCCTGGTGATTGTGAACAAGAGTACGGTTCCGATAGGAACGGGAGACGTCGTGAGCAGCCTTGTGCGCGAGAAGTGCCCGCCCGACTTCAAGTTTTCGGTAGTGTCAAACCCCGAGTTCCTGAGAGAGGGCCAGGCGATCCTGGACTTCCTGCACCCCGACCGCGTCGTGCTCGGCTCTGAGAAA
>DASTEB010000600.1:0-12881 GCA_035710025.1 Chloroflexia bacterium | reverse complement strand
TTGACTGGCGTGCGTGTTCGAATTGGCGTGGCTCCTGTGGTCGAGGCCCAAGCTCCCAGGCTTACGCCTGGCTCGCGGTATGCCGCCAGCTACGCGGGCTTGGGATGAAAAAGAGGGCGGCTTTCCCCGGGCGCAAGCCCGGGGCTAAGTTCTTACGCCCGCTTCGCGGGCTTGGGGTTAGGGCGTTAAGGGAGGTGGCCTCTAACCCCGGGCTTTCGCCGCGGGGCTAAGTTCTTACGCCCGCTTCGCGGGCTATTCGTCCGCCTTCCGCCTTCCGCCTTCTCACCCCTCACCCCTCACGCATAGATAAATATCTCGTTAAAAACCAAAACGAGCCGGTAGCTCCGGCTACCGGCCTGTATCAGGCACTGTATGTGGTTGTTGAAATAGGGAGTTGGGGTTGGCGGTCTAAGCGCCGCCGTGGAGGTTAGAGTTGAGGTTGGATTGGGGTCGAGGTCAGGAGCGGGCTTCGACTACGAGCCGAATCGCCGTGCGCTCTTCGTCGGCGATCACCACGTCGATGAAAGCCGGCACGACCACGATATCGATGCCGTTAGGCTGCAGGTAGTCGCGGGCGATTGCCACCGCCTTGACCGCCTGGTTGGTCGCCCCGGCGCCGATCGCCTGGACATCAGCCCGGCCGTGATTGCGGATGACGGCAGCTATTGCGCCCGCCACCGCGCTCGGTCGCGAATGGGCCGATACCTTCAGTATCTCGGTGTCGTCGTACACAACAGGCATATCGACGGGCAGCTCTTTCACGTCCGTCTCCTGTATTGCCGCGTAATTTGTGGGGTTCGTGGGGTCCATGTTACGGTTGCCTCCAAAGGAGAAAGTCCTGCTACATGTTGGGGCCACTACGGCGGACCACATGCTACAGATCTGGTGGTACGGTGCTTGTACGTTCGCGGTGTATCGGGTGCGGAGCACGAGCACGAGCATACAGCGGCCCAGGCCGCCTCCCCGTGTAGTCACTCGATGTGCTCCGTTCGTTACACCGCCTGTACAGAGGCAGGGGCTCACTTTCTAGGTGGCGTACGAACCGGCCATAGGCGTCGCTCCTTCCTTCACGAGGCCTCCTGACAGCCCCGCGGAAGACACTGTATTCGTGCTCGGGTGGTTACCATGCTGGCGGCAAGCTCCGGACAAACCGCCTGGCACGGCTATATGGGTTGGCTAGGCCCTCGCACGTGTGTGGTCATGCTCCTCACTGGTTCTGACTTCTGACGTCTGACATCGGCGCCCCCGGCACAACTCCCTCCACCGGCCCGATAGCCTGACTAGGGCTTCGACCGGCGGCAGGGTTGGACCGCGCCGCACCCGGGGCACAAGATGGCCCTATCTTTATACGCACCACGTGGGCCTGTGGTGCGACTTGCCCGGCTGCTCCTACCGGGTTTGCATCCAATGCCGACGAGGCCGGTTGTATAGGCACCGGCCTGCTGCCCGCGTGCACGGTTACCCCGGGGAGGGTCAGTCGCCCTCCCCTCCCGGGGTGTCGCCGCGCTACTTGGCATACTCGATTGCGCGTGTCTCGCGGACCACCGTTACCTTGATCTGGCCCGGATACTCCAGGCTTTCTTCGATCTTTTTGGCAACGTCCCGCGCAAGCCTCATCGCTCCCAGGTCGTCTATAGACTCGGGTTGGACGAGCATGCGGACCTCGCGCCCAGCCTGGATAGCGAAGCTCTTTTCGACCCCCTCGAACGAGTTGGCCACAGCTTCGAGCGCTTCCAGGCGCTTGATATAGTTCTCTACGCTGTCGCGCCGCGCGCCCGGGCGCCCTCCCGAAAGCGCGTCCGCCGCCTGCACAATCCAGGCTTCCACCGTTTGAGGCTCTTCCTCGTTGTGGTGGGCGGCGATAGCATGAACTATCCTCTGGGACCGGCCCAGCCGCTTGGCCAGCTCCGCTCCGATCAATGCGTGGGGACCTTCCACCTCGTGGTCCACGGCTTTGCCGATGTCGTGCAGCAGCGTGGCAGTCCTGGCTACGTTCACGTCGGCGCCGATCTCGGCAGCGATTGCCGCCGCGATTCGCGACGCCTCGATGGCGTGGTGTAGCTGGTTCTGCCCGTAGCTGGTGCGGAACATCAGCCTGCCCAGCAGCTTTATAAGTTCGGGGTGCAGACCCTGAACGTTGGCGGCATAGGCAGCTTTTTCGCCTTCCTCGCGCATCTGGTTCTCTACCTCTGCTTTGGCCTTGGCCACCACCTCCTCAATTCGGGCGGGGTGGATACGGCCATCGGCGATCAACTTGAGCAGCGCCCTCCGGGCCACCTCACGGCGAACCGGGTCGAATGCCGACAGGGTAATGGCTTCGGGGGTCTCGTCGATGATGAGGTCGACCCCTGTAGCCTGTTCGATCGCGCGGATGTTTCGCCCTTCGCGGCCGATTATCCGGCCTTTCATCTCATCATTAGGCAGCGGTACGATCGATACGGTGATTTCGGGCACGTACTCCGAAGCGGCTCTCGCCGCGGCTATCGAGAGCACCTTCTTGATGCGCTCGTCAGCCTCCTCTTTGATCTCGTTCTCGATCTCGCGGTACCGGCGGCCGGCGTCTATCCTCACCTCATCTTCGATTTCGGCAAGTAGGACGGTCTTGGCCTGTTCCGCGGTCATGCCCGCGACGCGTTCAAGCTCTTTGCGCTGTTCTTCAAGCAAAGCAGAGATTTTTGCCTGCTCTGCCTCAAGCTCGCGCTCCTGAGCTTGAAGCGCCCTCTCACGCTTCTCGTTCGCCTCGAGTTTGCGGTCCAGGTTCTCCTCTTTCTGCTGTAGCCTCCGCTCCTGGCGCTGCACTTCTGCGCGCCGCTCGCGGTACTCGGCCTCGACCTCGCTCCTGATCTGGTGCGACTGTTCCTTGGCCTGCAGGAGGATCTCTTTCCGCTGGGCCTCGACCTCACGGAGGGCCACTGCGGCTTTCTCCTCTGCGGTCTTGACCTGCTCGTCCGCCAGCTTCTGTGCTCTGGCGACGTCTGCCCTCGAGTGATTCCACGCGGCTACGACGGCAACTACGGCGATTATGAGGATAACGACGAGTCCCGCCAGCAGCCACGTTACTAGCTCTGGCATAAAACACCTCCCTATTCTGTTTTTAAGGTACGCCCTGCGACGGTGTAGATGGTCGCTGAGCCCGGCAGGGTCAAGGCCCTGCCGTGGGGAGCGCCTCGGGCAACCGCAGCGCGAATCACGTCGCTCGCGTCCGGATGGCCCCGGCGCCGTTAGTCTAACAGACTAGCCATTAAGCTAATTTGTATGACTCGTATCATAAGCGCAGACAGGTTGCCTGTCAAGGGTTTGTTGACGGTAGTAGGACCATGCAATTTAGATTTGTCGAAATCCGCGTGCGCGAACAAAATAGCCCGCAGCTGCCGGCCGCTCGCCTGCCCGCCAACGGCCCGCGAGCGGCGCCGGCGCGCTCCAGGTTCGTCAGGGCAGCGCACACGCCGGGAAGAACGTGCTGCTCACAATCTTCGCAGTCTGTCCCCGGGTGAGGGGGTTGTTGGGCCGGAAGTAGGGGCGGTTGAACGGGTCGCACGGCTCCCCCGGCCCGCCGCAATCGTAGCCGCCCATCGCGCCGGGGCTGTTGAGCAGCAGGCGCTCGACGTACAGCCAGAATGTCGAGCCGTACTGCACGTCGGCGAAGGTGAACTGGGCCGGCGGGATGTCGTCGAGGAAGCCCGCAGCCTCGGCCACGATCTTGGTCAGCTGGCCGCGGGTCGCGCCGTTACCGGGGCGGAAGTAGGGGCGGTCCTGGTCGTCGCACGGCTCGTTGGGGTCGGTGCCGCAGAGGTAGCCGTCTATGATGTTGCGGCCCGACAGCCGCTCGACCCACTCCCAGAAGGTAGAGCCGTAAAGCACGTCGGCGAAAGTCTGCCGGCCGGGCGGAACGACCTCGGCGAAGCCCGCCGACTCTGACACCAGCTTGGCCAACTGCCCGCGCGTGACAGGAGTATTGGGCCGGAAGTAGGGGTCGTTGGCGGGGTTGCACGGCTCGCCCTCGCCGCCGCACGGGTAGCCCGCGACGATGCCCCGGCAGGCTAGGCATCGAGCGTAGGGGTAGAAGGTATGGTCGGGCGGGACGTCGGCGAACTGGATGGTGCAGGGCGCGGGCGTTGGAGGCGCGGTGGGGATGGGGGTCGGTACGAACGGCGTGCGGGTGGCGGTGCGGGTCGCTGTGCGGGTGGCCACAGGCGTCGCGGTGGCGGAGGGGGCGCTCGTTATAGTTGGCGTGGGCGTGCCTCCTTCCGGCACCCGCACTTCGACTATGTTGGTGAGCGAGGAGTAGGTCAGGTTGCCCGCGAGCAGCCCGCCGCCGATGACGTACCACCTGCCGCCGAGCACGGCCGAGGGGAGGCCGTGGCGTGAGGTGGGCAGGGGCGGGAAGGTGGCCCACGTGCCGGTAGCGGGGTCGTACACCTCGTGCTGGGGGAAGGTGTTGGACGTGCTGAGGTCTTCGCCGCCGGTGACGTGGATGCGCCCATCGAGCGCGGCCGAAGTGAGGCCGCTTCGCGCGGTGGGGATGGAGGCGCGGGGGGTCCAGGTGTCAGTTGCGGGGTCGTATTCTTCGACGGTGGCGAGGTTGCCGCCCGGGAACCAGCGTCCTGCTATGACGTACAGCTTGCCGCCCGCTTCGGCCGCGGTAAGGTGCTCTCGCGGGGTGGGAAGGGGAGCACGGGAGGTGTCCCAGGTGTTGGTAGCCGGGTCGTAGGTCCACAGCTGGGTGTTGCCGGTGCCTACGCCGCCCACAACGTAGAGCAGCCCGCCCACGGCCGCCGATGCGTGGGCGGCGCGCGGGTAGGGCATGTCGGCTATGGACGACCATGCGTTGGCAGCGGGGTCGTAGGCCCAGGCCGCCTTGACGTCGACGTTGAAGTCTTCGCCGTCGTACCCGCCGGTGACGTAGATGCGCCCGCCGAGGGCAGCCATGCCGAGGTGGTGCAGGGGCGCGGGCATGGGCGCGGCGTTGGTCCAGGTGTTGGTTGTGGGGTCGTAATACTGGAAGGCGGAGGTGGTGCCGGTGAATATCTGGGTGTCGCCCGCGAGCCCGCCGCCCACGTAGATGCGCTCGTCGAGCACGGCCGCCGCCATCTCCGACCTGTAGATGGGCATTGGCGCGGCGGTTGTCCAGTAGCCGGTGCCGCCGAAGGGGGCGGCCTGGGGCTCGCCCGAGAAGGCGAGCGCGAGGGCCGCGAGTAAGACGCCGAAAGACAGACGCAGCAGGACCGCGCCGGTGGAAATGCCGTTGCCCATGTTCGCCTCCGGTGCGCGCGGGAGTGGGGGAAGTAGGGAATCGCCGCCCGCGCATGGCTCCGGCATGGGACGGCCGTGCATCTATTATACCCTTACTGGGGGGTGGATGGTTCGCTCGCGCGTGCCGCCCTGCCGCGCGGGCGCGGCCGGAAAGAACAACCCCTCTCCTGGCTGGTGGAGAGGGGCTGTTGGGGGAGGAGGTCCGGACCCTCGCGGGTTTCCGGGATTGTTAGCTGTGGTTACGTGGTCAGGGGTTGCAGTCGGGGAAGAAGGCCTGCGATATAACCTGGGACGTTTCGGCCCGCGTGACCAGGCCGTCGAGCCTGATTTCGCCGTCGCCTATCTCGCCACCGGCGCCGGTGGTGCGGCGGGCCTTGTTCACCGCCTTCATGAGCTGGCCGCGGTTGGTGTTCTCATGGGGGCGGAAGTAAGGGCGGTTGAGCCAGTCGCAAGGCTCGGTCTCGCCGCCGCAGGCGAAGCCTTCCATAATCCCGCGGTTGGCCAGCCGCTCGACGTACTCCCAGAATGTCGAGCCGTACCACACGTCGGCGAAGGTCTCCTGAGTAGAGGGCACAGGCTCGTTGTACCCTGCCGAGATCGACAGGATCTTGGCTATCTGCCCGCGAGTGACGGGGTGGTCGGGGCGGAAGTAGGGGTCGCCGTTTTCGTTGCAGGGTTCGGTCGGGCCGCCGCAGGCATAGCCCGAGATGATGCCCTGGCAGGCCAGGCACATGACGTAAGGATGGTACTCGTTGGTGGGCGGCACGTCGGCGAAGTTGAGGGTGCAGGTGAGGGTGTCGCTCGCCTGAACGTCCGCGGAAACGGGGATGCGCCCCGCCGTGTCGCCGGCCGCGCCCGTGGGCTGGTTGGCCGACGCGGAAGCCGCGAGGCCCACCCCGAGCACCACCGCCAGCGCTACAAAGGCGTAGCGCAGCCCGGTCAGAACTCCCGATGCCGGTTTCATTTGTTTTCTCCTGCTGCGTGTTGCGTGATGCGCGAGTCGATAGGAAAAAGGAAGGATAATTGCTGGGCGAAGAGGCACTCGCAGACTCTCCACCTGTGTATTGAGTGTAGTAGGACTCATGCAGGGGGACAATAGGCAATAGGTCCCTGTGGTACCGTATTAGGAGGTGTTAGGACTCCTATGCTAACACGAGCGGCCCACTCGGACCGCTCGTGTGTGTTGCCCGTGTCCGGCGCTTATCTACGCGGTGGATCACACCCCGGGAAGAAGGTATTGGCGACGATTTTGCTCGTCTGTCCCCTGGTCAAGGGGTTGTCTGGACGAAAGTACGGGCGATTCTCCGCGTCGCACGGCTCGCCTTCTCCGCCGCAGTCATACCCCGCCATTACGTCGGGCCTGTTGAGGAGCAGCCGCTCGACGAACAGCCGGAATGTGTGGGTGGGAGTCACATCCGCGAAGGTGTACTGCCCGGGCGGGATGGCGTCGGAGAACCCGGCGGCATTGCTGACTATCTTGGTGAGCTGGCCGCGAGTGGCTCCCGCACCGGGGCGGAAGTACGGGCGTCCCTGATCGTCGCACGGCTCACCGGGGCCGCCGCACGGGTAGCCCGACATGACCTCTCGGCCTGCCAACCGCTCTACCCACACCCAGAATGTCGAGCCGTAGGGCACGTCGGTGAAGGTCCACTGTGAAGGTGGGATCTCCTCGTCGAATCCCGCTGACTCCGACACGATCTTGGCTAGCTGCCCGCGGGTGACGTAGTTGTTCGGGCGGAAGTATGGGTCGTTGGCGGGGTTACAAGGCTCGCCTGCGCCGCCGCACGGGTAGCCGGAGATGATGCCCCGGCAGGCAAGGCAGCGAACGAACGGGTAGAAGGTGTTGGTGGGCGGGACATCCGCGAAGGCGAGGGTGCAGGCTGTGGGGGTGGACGTAACGGTTGGTAAGTTCGTGGCAGTAGCCGGCGGCCCGGTAGGGCTTGGGCTTGGGCCGGGAGGAGCCGTCGTGATGTTGAGGCACCAGCCGCCTTCTATCTCTCCGTCGAACGCACCGAAGTCGTCCACCACGTAGAGGCTCCAGATGCCGTTAGGGTCGGTACCGTTGAACACCGACAGTTCGGAGCCGTACGGAGGCTGAGGCGCGGGAGTGGGGAAGTCGTCAGGCCACGGCCCGCTGGTGTAGTTGGAAGGGCTGTAGGGCCCTTCGCCTGGAGGACACTGCTCATCCGGCAGCGGCGGCGCTCCATCCTGGAACCGGAGGGTCGTCGTTGCAGAGCAGGTGCCTCCGGCGTCCGACATCAGAATGACGCTCTGACCCTGCGGGCCTACAAGCAGAATGTCAACATCGTCGTAGAACCAGTGCTGGAAGTCCAGCAAGCTGATAGATACGCCTGTTACCGTGCCGTTCACACCCGATACGTTGATGTTGGAAGGGTAGGGCGTGGCAGTGCCACGATCGTTTATGACGATGGTATCGGGGTTGCACAGTCGAACGTTGGGCGTGGGTGTTGGTGTGGCCGGCGTGCCCGTCCGCGTGCCGGTTGGAGTGGCCGTGGTTGTCGGTGTGCGTGTGCCGGTGCGCGTGGCGCTCGGCGTGGCGGTGGCCGTCTGGATGGGGGTCGGTGTGACGGTCTGGCAGGTGCCGACGTACCGCTCGATCAGGCTGCTCACCGTGTCGATATGGGTCCTGACGTGCCCTGCCGTCCACAGCTCGTTGCTCGAGACCGCTGTTACGTCGAACAGCTCGACCCCTTGGACCTGGATTGTGGGCATGGGCGCCTCGGTCCAGTAAGTGCCGTCCCAGTGGAGCGCGACCGTTGACCCTGCCACCCCACCGGACACCCTGAAGCCCACCGCCCAGGCACTGGTGGGCGATAGAACCGAAACGCCCGTCAGGATTGCTGGTGCAGTCTGTACCGGGGAGCGGTTCCACCGTACACCGTCCCAGTGTATGGCATGAGGCCAGGCGCTCCCTGTAGAATAGCCAACGGCTATTGCGTTGTTTGGTCCCGAGGCATCTATGCTCTCAAAGGAGAGGTACTCGTAGTTGGGACTGGGATGGTCTATGGCTATCCATGTGGTACCGTCCCACTTCAGGACGATGGTAGTGCCAGGCGCGGACTCGCTCGTGCTGCCTACTGCCCACACGAAGTCTGATGCTACCGCCTTTACGTCGTGCAACACACCGGGCGGACCTGGCAGGCGCGACCACTCGCCGTTGAACCAGTGCATGATGAGCGTGTTATTTCCGTCCATGCCCACCGCCCACAAGTCGTTGGGCGATACACCGTCCACGTCGTAAAAGTGTCCCCCGCTGATGGTAGGGGTCATCGTGTAGGTCCACGACGCGCCGTCATAGTGCATGATCACCGGACGGCCAACCGCCGGGCGATCCATGGGCAGTGTTCGCTCTCGTGACGATGCGAGGTCGAGTTGATCTGACGGGGTGCCGCCGCCCACGGCCCATACCTCGGCAGGTGAGAAGGCCTTGATGCCGTAGAGCACCGTGCCGGTGAGCGCGCCGGTGCCCGTCTGCACTTCCCAGTGGGTGCCGTCCCACTGCCGCACCAGCGCACCGCGCCCGGTACCCCCTGCCACCCAAACGTCATCAGATGCGGTAGAGTCGATAGCGTAGAGGAAGTTCATGTTGGGGTCCGGATCGGGGCTGCGCACGATGTTCCAGCCGGTCTGGCAGGCTAGCGGCTGGGGACAGGTGCGCGTGTAGCGGGCGGCGAAATTGCGCTCGTTGGTGCTGTAAGTCTGGCCGACTGCCCACAGATCGTAGTCGTTCACGAGAGCAACGTCGTAGAATCGCTTGCCGAGGGGTCTGCGATCGAAGGAAGGCACCTCGGTCCATGTCACACCGTCCCAGTGCATGACCAGAGTGGTGTCGACATCAAGTTGTTTGTTGCCCACGGCCCACACGTCGTTGCTCCCACGTGCATCTATGCCCGTGAGGCGCGCTCTTCCGATTATCTGCTGCGTCCATACGGTGCCATCCCAGTGCAGGATGAGTGCATCGTCGTTGGTACCACCCGCTGCGCGGTAGCCCACGGCCCAAACGTTGGTTGGGGATATTGCAACTACGTCGTACAGTTCGGCGGCGAAGCCGGTCGGCATCTGGGTCCAGGCCGTGCCGTCCCAGTGCATGACCAGAGTCGAGTTGCCCACAGCCCACACGTCGTTGGGGCCTGTCGCGGAGATGCGCTTCAGCCCGGCGTTATATCCCGGGTCGGGCACCGGTACTCTCGACCAAGCCGTGCCGTCCCACCGCAACGCCATGGGCACCTGGTGCCCTTGCTCTTCATGGTTGCCCACCGCCCACGCCAGCGTTGAGCTGATGGCTTCCACGCCGTAAAGATTGAGGCCGAGAGACGGTGTTATGGGGTTCGGCACGACGTTCCACTGTGTGCCGTCCCAGCGCAGCGTGGTCGCGTGCATCCCGTCTTGCCGGCTGGTCTTGCCAACAGCCCAGACATCGTACGGCCCATTTGCTGATACGTCGTAAAGGAGGGTGTTGCTTACGACCTCGGGAACGGGTATGAAGCTCCACTGGGTGCCATCCCAATGCTCGATAACGGCCCGATTCCCATCTGCTTCGCCGACCGACCAGATGTCGTCCGGCGATACATCCTCGACTGCGTACAAGGCGTTGAATGATGTGCCCGGACTCGGCGTGTACAACACGTCCCATGTCTGCACGCACTCGGCGGTCGGCGTGGCGCTTGCCGCTACCGACACGGCGTTGCCACGAGGCGCGGTGGGCGGCACCCCGGCCAGGGCGGGCATGGTCGAGGCGGCGATAGCCAGCATTAGCGCGAGGGCGGACAGGACGATCAGGGCAGGCGGCAGAAGCTTTCGGGCGAGAGGTGGGCGGGCTGTCGAGGGGGACGGGACCATGCTGGGCGGCTCCTGTGTGGTGCGCCGCGCTGCGGAGGCGCAATAGCGGCAAGGTGCTGCGGGCCGGGGCAGGGGGCCACCGCGGGTGACAGTACTCGGCCCCCATACTTGCGGCCATAGTATAGTGCCGCTCGACGCTAGAGTCAATAGCCAGATGGTACGCATCTACGTAGGACACCAGTCTCGGGGTCGAGCTTACAGGGGGCGTTAGCCACGAAGATCACGAAGGAGCGCGAAGGGCACGAAGGTTATTGGGGTTTGACAACGGCGCTCGGGCAGCGACAGCGCAACCCTTCAAGACTTTTGCGCCTCTGCGCCTTTGCGTTTCAATACTATATCTCTGCGTTTCAGCGAAGCTCTCTCTACCACTTTGCGGCTCAAAACATACCACTTGTGCTTCTTGTGCGCGTAAGTTGCCCGGTGGTATAATGCGCCCACAGGCGGTCCGCCGTCTGGGGCCCGGACAATGTTGTCCGGCGCCTTCTCCCCTAACCAGTGAAGGAGTAAATAATGGAGACAGAGTCGCCTATCCTCTGCTACTTTGAAGGCAATGTAGTGCCCCTGAAGGACGCCAAAGTCGGCATCCTCACCCACGCCATGAGCTACGGCACCGGCTGCTTCGAAGGCATCCGCGCCTACTGGAACGAAGAGCACGGACAGCTCTACATGTTCCGCACCCTGGAGCACTACCAGCGCCTGCATCACTCCTCCCGCGTCCTGATGATCCAGCTTCGCCACACCCCCGAAGAGCTGGTCGAGATGACCGCCGACCTGCTGCGGCGCAGCGGCATCTACACCGACGCCTATATCCGCCCCATGGCCTACAAGGCCGACGAGATCATCGGCGTGCGCCTGCACAACCTGCGCGACGAACTCTATATAACCGTGCAGCCCTTCGGCAACTACATAGATATAGACCGCGCCCTCAACGTCGGCGTGTCGTCCTGGAAGCGCATCGACGACAACATGATCCCGGCCCGCGCCAAGGTCACCGGCGGCTACGTCAACTCGGCCCTCGCCAAGACCGAAGCCCTGATGAACGGCTTCGACGAGGCCATCATGCTCGACTCGAACGGCCACGTGTCGGAAGGCTCGGCCGAGAACCTGTTCATGTTCCGCAACGGTGTGGCCTACACCCCGCCCGTCACCGAGAACATCCTCGAGGGCATCACCCGCCTGACCATCATGACCCTGCTCAGGGAAGAGCTTGGCATCCCGGTGGTCGAGCGTGTGATCGACCGCACCGAGCTTTACGTGGCCGACGAGCTGCTCCTGTGCGGCACGGGCGCGCAGATAGCCCCGGTCGGCTCGGTGGACCACCGCCCGGTAGGCAACGGCGGCGTCGGCGAGATAGGCCACGCGCTCCAGAAGGTATACTTCGACGTGGTGAAGGGCAACGTGCCCAAGTACGCGCACTGGTGTACCCCGGTGCACGCCGAGGCCCGCAAGCCGCTCGCCGCGGTAAGCTAACACACCCGGTGGGTCGAGGGGCGGGCCGCGGCTGCCGGCCGCAGCGGTTGCCCGGCCTCTCCCTCGACCCTTTTCTCCGACATCCCCGGTAAGTCCATTGAAAACCTGGCGTCCCGCCCCTTCGCCCACCCGATACGTACTCGCCGCGCTGCCCCTGCTCTTATTGCCGGGGGTGGTGTGGCTGTGGGCGCGGCTGAGCGAGCGCATCGCCACGACCGGGTACGACCCGCAGGCATTCCTCGCCGGGGTGGCGCTGTGCCTCGCGCTGGTGCTGGCCGCCATGCTGGCCTACATGGCGTGGTGCGCGCTCACCCTGTCGTACACCTTCCAGGGCGATAACCTCGTGCTGCGGTGCGGGGGGGTGAGTCACGTGGTGCCGCTGGCGGGGGTGACGGGCGTGGTCGCGCCGGGCGCCGAGGTGAAGGGCAAGCCGGTGGCGGTGCGCTGGCGCGGGCTGACCGGGCGCGTGCCGGGCTACCTCGTCGGACCGGGCCACAGCGCGCAGATAGGCCCGGTGCTGGCTCTCGCGACAACGGCGAAAAGCGGGCTGGTGTACGTGCAAACGCCGGGCCTGGGCTACGCGCTGTCGGCCGACCGTGCCCTGCCGTTCATCGAGGAGATAGGCAAGCGCCGCGCCGACGCCGAGGAGCATGTCGCGCAAGTTGCCGAGGATATCGACCGTTCGCCCCGGGTGGCGCTGAACGGCCTGAGCGCGTGGGGCTACGGGCTGTGGGCCGACCGGGCGGCGCGGGCGCTGATGCTCGCGGCGCTTGTGTTGTGCGCGCTGCTGTTCGGCTACATGAGCCTGGTGTACGCATCGCTGCCCGAGCACCTGCCTATGCACTGGAACGCCCAGGCGCAGGTCGACCGCATCGGCAGCCCGGCCGAGCTATTGCGCCTGCCCGTGTTCGCGCTGGCCGTGTGGCTGGCGAACGTGGGCTTCGGGTGGTGGGCCCAGCGCCGCGAGCGCGCCGCCACGCTGTTCCTGCTGGCCGGGGCTGCCGCGGCTCAGGTGGTGTTCGCCGCGGGCGTGCTGACGATTGTGCTGCGCAATGCGTAGTAGGCAGAAGGCAGTGATGAGGGGTGAGGGATGAGCGGGCAGTAGGCAGTGTGCGGATGGTTAGCCCGCGAAGCGGGCGACAGAACTTAGCCCCGTGGCGTAAGCCCGGGGTAAGTCGCACCCCAAACCCCCAGCCCGCGAAGCGGGCGACAGAGGCCGATCGGTACGTGTGTCCGAATTGGCATGGCTCCTGTAGGTGAGGCCCAAGCTCCCAGGCTCACGCCTGGCTCGCCGTATG
>DASTEB010000599.1:0-8512 GCA_035710025.1 Chloroflexia bacterium | reverse complement strand
CTCCTTCTTGCCGTCTTTCTCCTCCTCCCAGTCCCACTTGAATTCGATCTTCTTGGAACTGGTCTTGAGGATGCCGCCGGGGTAGCGGTAGTAGGACATCGGCCAGACGGCCACGCCGTTGTGCTCGCGCAGCCATTGTGCGGTCACGCGCTCGCCAACGACTTCTTTCTTTTCGTCGTCTACCTTGGCGTTGCCAGCCTCGAGCGACTCGGGGGTTCCTATCAACTTGTAGCCTTCGGGGTACTGCGGGTAGGGCCGCGGGGTACCGACGTTAGCCCGGCCCGGAGCGCCCGCGAGCGCCTCGGTCCAGAACGCCGCTTCCTCCTTGTACTTGTCCCAGAAGTCCTCGGCCTTGATGTCCGCATCGCCCCGCTCGTTCAGGGCCTTAGCCAGGGCGATCATGATATCGAAAGGTGTCTTCGACTCGAACTGCTTGTCGATCACGAAGTCACGCAGGTAGATCATCGGGTGCGACGGGTAGATGTCCGACAGGCTCATGCGCTCGAGGTAAGAGGCCTCGGGCAGCACCACGTCGGCGTACATGCCGCTCTCCAGGAACGGGGTGTCGATGTACACCATCAACTCTACCTTGTACTCGCCGTTGGCATCCTGCGCGGTGAGGGCCTCCTGCCACTTCCAGGTGGCAGAGCCTGTGATCACGGAGTTGCCGGTGCGCAGTATGTAGGCCTTCACGGGGTACTTGTGCCCGCGGAACGGGCCCTGCTGCAACGTGACGCCCTCCAGCATCCGGCGCGGGTAGTCGCCCACCACGTCGTCCCAGGCGGCAGGCCAGTCGCCGAAGAAGTCCATGTGCAGCTCTTCCTGCTTGGCCTTGACTTCCTGTCCGTTCACCTTACGGGTGATCTCGCGGCTGTTGAAGCTGCGGCCGGTGGCCGAGCCTCCCTTGTCCGACTTGGTAAGCTCGGTGTCGATGGCCCCACCCGGCGCGTCGAAGTTGCCGGTGATTACATTGAGCGCGGTGCCGACGATCGAGGTGACGTAGCCGTTGTAGTGGTGGCCGGTGCCGTGCATGCCCCACACGAGCGCCGCGGGCTTGGTGATGCCGAAGGAGTGGGCTATCTCGGTGATGACGTCGATAGGGATGCCGGTGCGCTGGGAGGCCCACTCCACAGTGAAATAGTTGAGGTTATTGATCGGGTCCTTCTTGCTCCACCAGCCCTTGAACGAGGCCTCGAACTCGTCCCAGCCTACCGACTTCTCCTTGAAGGACCAGTCGATGTAGCGGCGGAAAGGGTTGTTCTGGTCGTCGTTCTCCAGGATGTAGCGCAGGATCGCCGTGAACAAGTCGGCGTCGGTGCCGGGCCGTATGGGCACCCAACGGTCGGCCTTTGTTGCGGTGTTCGAGAGCGCCGGGTCAATCACTATGATGCGCGCCCCGGCCAGCTTGGCGCCTACTGTGCCGCGCGACTCGTAGTTGATGCGCGTCGCGGTGAACGGGTTCCAGCCGGTGTAGACGATGAGCTTGGTGCGGTAGCTGTAGTCGTTCTTCAGGCTGCCGTCCGGCTGGCGCAACAGCACCGGGCGCATGACGTCGGGCTCTACGCGCTTGCCGCCGAACATGATCTTGGGGCCGTGGCGGCGCGGGGTATCGCAGATGGCGCCGTGCTCAGCGCAGTTGGGCGTGCCGTAGGCGAAGAAGAGCCTGTAGTAGCAGTCTCGGTCTGTGACGTCGCCCGCGTCCATGATGACCGACTCGGGGCCGTAGGTCTTCTTGATATTGGTGAGCCGGTCTGCGATGTAGGCGAGCGCCTCGTCCCAGGTGGCCCGCCTGAACTTGCCCTCACCGCGCGCGCCGACGCGGATCATTGGGTACTTGATGCGGTTGGCGTTGTACACCATCTGCAGGCCCGCCGCGCCTTTGGCGCATAGCGTGCCCGCGTTGTACGGGACGTAAGGGTTGCCGTAGACAGCTGAGGCGATGCCGTTCTCGACCTCGACCTTCAGGCCGCACTCTGCGGGGCACATTACGTCAGCGGTGTACTTGTACTGAACGGCCTCCTGAGACAGCTTCCTCGCGTCCTTAGCCGTGAGCATCTTGAAGGCCCCCACCGGGTTCAAGGCAGCCACAGCCGCAGCGGTCAGGCCGCCGACCTTCAGAAATCCTCGTCTGGATAGTTGTTTTTCGGCCATGTCCTTCTCCTTAGACCAGATAGTAGACCTTCGGGTCGGTGCCAAGCTCTTCCTTCAGCCGCATGATGTTGGGCTGGCCGAGGAGTTCGGACACCAGGCTCTCAGGGTCATTGGCATCGCCGAAGAAGCCTGCGCGGCCCATGCACGATACGATGCAGGCAGGTAGCTCGCCTTTCTCGATGCGGTGGATGCAGAAGTGGCACTTGCGGGCGTTGCCTGCCGGCTGGGTGTTCCGGTCGCGCACGCGGGCCACTTTGTACTCGTGGGTGGGCAGCTTCTCATAGGGCTGCCGCTCGCCGCCCTCGAAGTCGCTGTAGTAGAAGCCGCTGTCGAAGGTGCGGGCGCTGTACGGGCAGGCGGTGATGCAGTACCGGCAGCCGATGCACTTGTCGTAGTCGATTACGGTGATGCCGTCGGCGCGCTTCCACGTTGCGTTCGCGGGGCACACAGGCACGCAGGGCGGGTTGTCACACTGCATGCACGGGCGCGGGATGAAGCGGCGCGACACGTTGGGGAAGGTGCCTTTCGTCTCGGTGAGCACCGGGCGGTACACAACGCCGGGCGGCAGCTTGTTCTCGGTGACACAGGAAATGGTGCAGCCCATGCACCCCGTGCACCTGCGCAGGTCGATTACCATCACCCAGCGCCGCTGATCTATCGGCTTCTTTAGCGCGCGCCGCAAGTCCTCCATCATCCTGATGATGGGATCCTGGCCCTCGATGGGGTCAGGTACGTTAGGGATCGGGACCAGCTGGTCGCCTTCCTGGGCATGCGCGTTGGCCGGCACCAGGTCCCCCAGAACAGCCGGGGCCACGAGCCCTGCGAATGTGGCGCTGACGAACATCTTCAGGAAGTCGCGCCGCGAGACATCGCTTGCCTCCTCCCCGGGCACATCTTTGAGGTCAATAGTCGCCATATCGTAACTCCTTGTGCGGTATGCTCAATGTTCCCCGCACGATCTCCCCATCAGGGGAGAGTCGCGGCATCTGCATGATCTGATACCGGGATGCACGCAAACGCCAACAGCAACTATGGCTGCCACTATGATTATGGCCTCCGGGGCGCCGGGTGAATATCGAGAGAAGTCCGGGGAAGGGAGCTAGGGATTCGCCTAGTTTGGCGTGCAGGGGCGCGTCAGCTTATGAGGCGGTGCTGCAGCGCGTACCGCGTGAGGTCGGCACGGGAGCCGAGCCCCAGCTTGCGCATTACATTGGCGCGATGGAAGTCGACCGTCTTGGCGCTGATAAACAGGGTGTCGGCCACTTCCTGGTAGGTGCTTCCTTTGGCGAGCAGCACCAGCACTTCGCGCTCGCGCTCGCTGAGTGTGTCGTATGGATCACCCGCGGCACCCGCGGCCTGGCGGCGCACGTCCTCCACGAGCACGTCGCTCAGATCCTGGTCGAGGTACGTGCCACCCGAATAGACTGTGCGAATCGCCCTGATAAGCGTGTCGTCGGGCGCGCGCTTGAGCACGTAGCCCGATGCGCCGACCCGCAGGGCCGGGAGCACGTACTCGCGATTCTCATGCTGGGTGAGCATGATCACCCGCGTCGAGGGGCAGGCGGCAAGGAGTTCTTTGGTAGCGGTGAGCCCATCCATGCCGGGCAGCCCGATATCCATCAGGGTAATGTCGGGGTGATGCGCGCGCGCGCACGCGATGCCATCCTCTGCACTGGCAGCTTCGCCCACGACCTCGAGGTCGGAGTGTAGGTGCAGTAGGGCGCGGATACCTGCGCGCAGGATGGTGTGGTCGTCAACGATTAGTATGCGGATCATGTCACGTTGGCCTCGTGTTTTGTGTGCCCGGCGGGCATTAGCTCTTTAGATTGGGAGTCACCCGCCTGGGGGCGAAACGGAATGGTAGCGTGCAGGCGCGTACCTTTGCCTGGCGCGCTGCTCACGCTGAGTGTGCCCCCGAGCAGCACGGTGCGCTCCTGCATACCCAGCAGGCCGAACCCGCCTTCCGCGCTGCGCTCGCGGGGAGAGAGCACGCTGGCCGGAGTGAACCCCACGCCGTCATCCTCTACGGTCATTACCACCTGCCCGGCCTCCACCTGCAGCGCAATTCGCACGTGGCGGGCATCCGCATGCTTGCCGATATTGGTGACGGCTTCCTGGGCAATTCGGAAGAGAGCCGTCTCGACCTCGGAGGGGAGGCGGGTGGCTTCGCCCGACATCTCGATGGTAACATCCACACCCCGCGACTGCAGGCGCTCGTCAGCGTACCAGCGCAGGGCAGGCACCAGACCGAGGTCGTCCAGCAGACTCGGGCGCAGGTCGTAGATGATGCCCTGTAACTCGCGCACGGTATCGCTCGCCGACACTCGCAGGCGCTCGAGCAGGGGCGCTGTTGCCTCGGGTGACTGGCCGAGCGCGGTGCTCGCTGCGTTGAGGCCGAACACGAGCGCGTTGAGCGATTGGCCGGTAGCGTCGTGCAACTCGCGGGCGATACGCTGCCGCTCGTCCTCCTGGGCGCGGATACTGCGGGCGAGAAGCTCGCCGCGCAGTTGCTCTTTCTCGCGTAATTCGTCCCACAGTCGTGCGTTCTCGAGCGCCACACCCATTTGCTGGCCCACGCTCTTGAGCAGGTCCATCTCGGCCTGTCGGAAATGCTGCGGGTCGGCGGACGCAACGCTCAGCACCCCGAGCGTGCGCCCGCGAGCAACCAGGGGGACTGTCGCATGACACGTGCAGGGGCCGCCTTCCTGCTTGCGCAGGGCGCGGCGCGCCGGGCAGTGATCGCCTGCCGACTTGACGAGCACTGGCCTATTCTCCCGTAGCGCCGCCCCGCACTCGCAGGCCGGGAAACCGAACGAGCCACCTCCGTGAGCAAGCCCATAGCTCGCGGCCAACTCTCCTTTGCCGTCCGAGGTGAGCAGGAACACCCAGCCTACCTCCAAGTCGAGAGCCTTGAGCACCTGCCGCAGGGCGCGCTTTAGGACCGACTTCGCGGATAGAGGCTCGCTCGTTGCCGAGGCCAGGGCATAGAGCGCGGTCAGCTCGCGGTTGCGGCGCCGTATCTCGTCCTCGCGCATCTTGCGCTCGGTGACATCGCGGGTAAACCATGCAAGAGCGCGGCGGCCCTGGTATTCGACAAGTGTGCCCGCGGTCTCGAGCACGTGACCCTGGCCATGCCTGTCCACGAGCACGATCTCGGTTGGAGTCTGCCTGCTCGTACCGGACCGGATCGCTTGCCAGGCACGGCGCACGGCCTCAAGCGAATCTGGGTGAAGTATGCTCGCGGCGTTCGTGCCGACGAGGTTGGCTTCCTGGTGCCCTGCGAGGGCAGCGAAGGTCCGGTTCACGAAGAGGAATGTGCCCTCACCCTCTCCCTCGTCGCAGATCAGCGCGATGCCCTCGCCCACGGCGCCTGCCGCCGTGAGCAGGTCCTGGGCGCTTGCCTCAGAAAGGCGAAGGCTCGCGATTGCCTGCTGGATGTCGGCCGACATCTGGTTGAATGCCACCGCCAGATCGCCCACCTCGCTTCCCTCGGGCACCTCGATGCGCTGGTCGAAGTGGCCTCGCCCGAGCCGCTGCACGCCCTCGGTGAGGGCCACCAGCGGGCGGGTAGCGAGCCTGCTAAGAGCGTAAGCCACGCCTGCGGCGAGGAGGCAGCCCACGAGCGTGAGCCCGAGTATCCAG
Organism: Chloroflexia bacterium; assembly: GCA_035710025.1. Lineage (GTDB taxonomy): Bacteria > Chloroflexota > Chloroflexia > QHBQ01 > JADMIH01 > JADMIH01. The sequence goes on along the minus strand of DASTEB010000599.1, from coordinate 2,719 downwards.
GCCGTTGCCTGATTCTGCACGGCGGTAATCCTGCTCTCGCTGATGCCCAGGTGTACCTCCGCAGGGAAGTCGCCTAGAGGCCTGTAGGTGAAGTCACGAACCAACCCCTTCTCGGACTTGAGGAGCAGACCCTGTGAGTTCTTACCGGCCTGACTGGTCGTGCTCAGAAGGGCCGCGGGGAAGCCGTTGGGGAAGGTGTGGATCACCGGCGTGTCTGGCCCGAAGGCGTAAGCGTAGGTGATGTCCTGGTGGTCGCTCACTGCTCCGTTCAGGGCTTCCTGAATGGCCGCGAGGTCACCGTCCACAAGCGCGTTGGACACGTTGTCGCCGAGCGCCCGTGCGAGGGACGCGCCCGAGGCCGCCATCTCCGCGCGCAGATAGTGGCCGAGGAGGAGGTTTATCACCACGAGGGTGATCATGCCGGCCGGCACCACGATGCCAACGACCGCAAGCGTGATGCGCGTAACCAGCCGCCGAGGGAAGGCGCGACTCAGGGCCGCAGGGAGACGGTATATTGGACTACGCAGGTTGCTCATCGCCTTCATCGTTCCAGCAGTCCGATCGTACGTGCAATCTCCCGCAGGCCAGCGTAATCACCATCACGCGCCGTTACGAACCCGCCGGGCATCTCGGTGCGACTCCAGCCGTGCACGCTTTCTGCGTCGTCACCTAGCGGGTCGAAGCGCAGCAAGGCATCGATCAGCGTTCTCGCCGTGTCGGACGGCACCTGGGGGCCGGCTACGATTCCGCTGGACGGGTACGGGCCAGAGTATGCGACGATGCGCACAAGACCCCGCGCCTCTAGCTCGCGCGCCAGCGTATCCTGCAACGCGCCGGCCTCGTAACGGCCGCTGGTGACAGCGTTGGCAGTCGCCGCATGGGAGTCGTGGAAGGCATAGACGGACAGATCGTGGATGCTCACGCCTGCCTCTTCCAGCATGAGCCTGGGGATGAGGTGTCCCTGCGTGGAGTTGGGCGCACCGAAAGCGAACGCCCTCCCCCTCAAGTCGGCCACGGTATGTATGGGGCTGCCGGCGCGCACGATGATGGCCGATTTGTACGTGTCTTGCCCCTCGGCATTGCGGCCGCGGAGGAGGATACGCGCCCCACACTGGTCGTTTGACTGCAGGTAGGAAACAGTACCGACCGCCGCAAAGTCGACTCTGCCTGCGCACAGGTCGTCCACCACACTGCTGCCGCGAGGGGTGACGCTCACGCCGATGCTGAGGCCGGTCTGCCCTTCAAGCCACGCCGCCAGCGAGGCGATCTGGAGCACGTCTTCTTTAGGCTCAAGGCGCCTGTCGAAGCCGATGTAGAGCGAGTCGGCCGAGGTCAGCGCAGGCGCATCTACCCTCCCGGTGATCAAGTTGTGCGTGAGGCTCACGGCAACAGGCTGCTCGCCGCCGCACCCGGCAAGCAGGAACAGAATCGCTACCCCAAGCAGCGCTACGGGGCTGCTTGGGAGTGCCCTACGCACACCAGACGCTTTCCGTTGGCCTCTCATGATGCTCGACGCGACCTGACTACTTGCGCGAGCTTTCGGTGCTCGCGACGGCACTCCTCGTCGGGGGCGCTGGGGCCGTGTCCGAGGCTTCACCCTTCCCTTCGGAGGCATCGCGGAACTCTTTGATACCCTTGCCGAAAGAGCCCAACACCTGGGGCAGCTTGCCCGCCCCGAATATGATGAGCACTATCGCCAGTACCAAAATCAGTTCAGTAGGACCAATACTAGGCATTACGATCTCCTGTGTCTTAGGATTGCCGAGCCGGCAGGTGCAGCCGGGCATGCACCGACGGCCGGAAGCGGGCCGGCAACATAATGGTAGCGCGCGCAGGTGACAGACCGGGTGGATGATGGTAAAGGGAGGGTGCGCAGGCGGTCAATACTGGAAAATCGAAAATATCCCGATGCTCGCACGATGCGCCAGGATAGGCTACAATGCGCACCAAGCATCACGTGCGGCTGGTGCGCTTCCGCACCAGCCAGCGCCAGGAGATGGCCATGGACGAGCTGGAGAGACAAGAGAACCTGCATAACCTGCCAGGACCGTACAGGAGCCTGGCTCAGGAGCACAGCCGGGTGTGGCAAGCGTATGAAGCGCTGGGTAAGGCGGCTGCAGAGGAAGGACCGCTGGATCTGAAGAGCCGTGAGCTGATCAAGCTGGGGATGGCGGCGGGGGCCGGGTCGATGAGCGCGGTGCAGTCGCACACCCACAGGGCGCTCCATGCCGGTGCCACGCCCGAAGAGGTCGAGCACACGCTGCTCCTGGGCGTCACGACCCTCGGCTGGCCCACCACGATGGCCGCGTATACCTGGGCCAAAGTGGCGCTCGAGGATCATACTCGTGGCGAACGGATTGGCTCGGAGGGTGACGATCGGGGCTCCCCCTGGCCGCGTTAGTATACCGGTAACTCGGTGGGTTCCCTGCGTGCCGTACGAGCGAGGTGATCGCCGAGCGAAGTCGCTACAGACAGGCGACCTTCATCGCCCTTGGTCCGCTTGGGGATTGCACCACCAGTTCACTCCTCCCTCGGGTGCTGATAGCGAGGTCGTATCAACGCATCCCAGGCCGCCTTGTATTCGCGCGAAGTTCTGGGGATAGTCAGTGTCTTGCGGTGAGCCGCCACGTGATTGAACGTGGTACCGACTGATTCAGGAAGCAAGCGGGACCTGGACAAGCAGAAGACTTGCGGAGGCATGTCATTTTTCAACTGTGAC
>DASTEB010000598.1:0-10137 GCA_035710025.1 Chloroflexia bacterium | reverse complement strand
GAGGTCGTAGTAGCGGTAGCCTGTCCAGCGATCGGTGTGCGCCGGCTTCAGCAGCCCGGCGTCGCTGTAGTAGCGTAGGGCCGAGACCGATACTTGCCCGAGCCTCGCGAACTCGCCTATCTTTAGCTTCATCTCTTCCCTACGCTCCTTTTGTTGGTTTCTCGAAGGCCTTCGCAAGGAGCATACAGTCTCAGGTTGCTTGAGAGTCAAGTGGGCAAATGACCGAATTTCTAGCCCAAAGTGGAAGGCTGCGAGGTCACCTCAGCTCTGGAATGCGCCAAATTACCGAAGTGGTGGAGCGACGCCTGCGCCATGAGGACCCCGGCACGTCTAGCGGCACTCAATCCACTCCGCGACGCCACCATGGTCGGAGCAGACCTGCCCAAGCTCATCATCATCCAGCAAGCCCGTTCTGGTAACCGTACCATCCTGGCAAAGTGCGCCGTACTTCTTGGCGACCTGACACCCTTCCAGCCCGTACGCCTTCAGAAGGTCCTCAAGCACTTCGTCACTTATCGGCCGCCGGCCTGCACTTTCACGTCGCAGCGTCTCGACCTCGGCACTCGCCTCCATTGTCGCCTGTACGGACGAGGGGTAAACCAGTCGCGGTTCTCGATAAAGCGATGGTACGAACGAAGCGGCAGCCAATAGCCCGACCAGGAGTAGTCCACCCGCGACAAGGATCGCGAGCCGCCGCTGCCAGCCGTCGCTATTGCGCGTGACGGGCGCCGGACGCACATCGGGATCGGTGTGATGACGCTCCACGCATCTATTATCCGCCCGCGAATAGATGCGAGTCACAGTGTACGTTCTGCGGCGGTGTAAGGCGTCTTGCCCTGTGAGGCGCTGATGGCCTGCTGCTCGCACACGACTGTACCCTTCGCATAAAGGAGCGACAGGGCGTCACTGGAGTTGCCCTGGAGTGCCGGCTCCCTGCGATGACGACCGATCTCGCATGCAGGCTTCTATCAGGCCGTGGCTGGCGCGATGTGCGCCAGCGCGCGAGCGCATTGGCCAACAGCCTCAAAGTCCCACTTCGAAGGCTATTCGCGCTGCCGCGGTGCGAGTGCCGACACCCAGCTTGCTGTATATCGAGTATAGATGGGCGTGCACGGTGTGGCGGCTGATTGAGAGGATCTGCGCGATCTGGCTGTTCGACAACCCCGTGGCTATCAGGCTCAGTACCTCCCTCTCTCGGCGCGTCAACGCCGTAAGCTGGTCGGCGTAAGCCTCTTCGGGGCTGCGGGAGAACGTCACTCGCGCGGGGCGATAGTAAGTGGGTCCGCCGCGTATCGTCTCTTCGATGACCATTTCTCTCAGGTAGCGGTTGCCGGGAAGTTCGTCCATCTCACGTACCTCGTGCCGGCCAAGGGCAATGTAATTGCCTCACGATACCAAACCCCACAAATAGAAAGCGGGTGAGAGCGATATAACTACATTACACCTTCTTTGCACGCGCAGTTCATTAAATGGAGAATGCCACCCCAAAAGGTGGCATTTCAGTGTCGGGGCGCCGCGATTCGAACGCGGGACCTCTTGAACCCCATTCAAGTGCGCTACCGGGCTGCGCTACGCCCCGCCGACAACACTCTATTCTACCAAATCGTCAGGAATCGTGCAAACCGATGGGCCGCTCCCCCTCGCGCTCGCCAGGTGGCGCTACTTCTTGAATATCGTCTTGAGCGCATACAGGTTCACCTGCCTGTTCATCTCGGCGATCGACTCGGTAAGCGGGATGCCTTTGGGGCACACGCGCACGCAATTCTGGTCGTTGCCGCAGTACGCGATCCCGCCCTCCGCCATCAGCGCTTCGAGCCGTTCGGCGGCGTGCATCTGGCCCGTGGGGTGGCTGTTGTGCAGCCGCGCCTGGTTGATGGCTGCCGGGCCGATGAACGGCGAGTCGTCGTTCACGTTGGGGCAGGCTTCCATGCAGGCTGTACAGGCCATGCACGTCGAAAGCACGTAGGCGATCTGGCGGTCTTCCTCGTTCATCTTCGGGCCGGGGCCGAGATCGTAGGTGCCGTCGATGGGCACCCACGCGCGAACCTGCTTGAACGCCTCGAAGATCTTGGAGCGGTCGACGATGAGGTCGCGCACCACAGGGAATGAGGTCAGCGGCTCAACGGTGATCGGCTGGGCCAACTTGTCCACTAGCGCGGAGCACGCCTGCCGAACCTTGCCGTTGATCAGCATTGTGCAGGCGCCGCACACCTCTTCAAGGCAATTGCTCTCCCACACAACGGCGTCGGTGGTCTTGCCCTCGACGGTTACGGGGTTGCGCTGGATATACATCAGCACCGAGATGATGTTCAGGCTGGGCTGCCAGGGGATGTCAAACTCCTCCCAGCGCCGGTTCGCGCTGGGATCGCCCGTGGGCTTGTCCTGCCGCAAAATCCGCACGCGTACGTCCGACCTGCGCGCTGTGTTTGTGTCTCTCGCGCCGTCCATCGTCTGTGTCATTTCTGACTCCGTTGCTAGGGTGTAGGTGTCTGAATGAATAGCTTACTTCCGTTTGCGTGCGGGAACGGCAGCCGCCGGGCCGCCTACCGCCGCCGTCTCATCTTCTTCTCCGACCGCGCCGTTTCCGCCTCCGGCCACCGCCGCGGCAGTCTCAGCGGGCGCCGCGTTGGCCTCCTTGGCGACGTCGTACCGGCGCGCGCGGGGCTTGATGTGCTGGATATCCACTTCCTCGTAGGTCAGCTCGGGCGGCGCCTCCGCACCCACGAAGCGCGCCACCGTCGTCTTGAGGAAGCGGGCGTCGTCGCGCTCGGGGAAATCTGGCTTGTAGTGCGCGCCGCGGCTTTCGTCACGCTGCAGCGCGCCCAGCGTTATCACCCGCGCAAGCACGAGCATATTCCACAGCTGCCTCGTGAAGAAGAGCGCCTGGTTGCTCCAGCCCGACTGGTCGGGCACGCCGACGTCGCGGAAGCGCACTATCAGCTCCTGCAGCTTGCGGTCGGTCTCTTCGAGCTTGTCGTTGTACCGCACGACGGTCACGTTATCGGTCATCACACTGCCCATCTCCAGCCACAGCGAGTATGGATTCTCCGTGCCCTTCGCCCCGGCAACATCGTTGTAACGGTCGCGCTGGCGAGCAACTTCGCGGTCGAACGGGCCCGAGCCGACCGCTTCCGCTGACTTAGAGCTGCCCTTTGCATAATCGATAGCCGCCGGGCCTGCCACGTACAGCCCCCCGTGAATGCACGACAAGAGCGAGTTAGCGCCCAACCGGTTCGCGCCGTGGTACTGGTAGTCGACCTCGCCCGCCGCGAAAAGGCCTGGGATGTTGGTCATGCCGGTAAATTGGTCGGTCCAAAGGCCGCCCATGCTGTAGTGCACAGCGGGGAAGATGCGCATCGGCACTTTGGTCGGGTCGTCGCCCACGAACTTGCGGTAGATGTCGAGCACGCCGCCCAGCTTGACCTCGAGCATGTGCGGGTCGAGATGCGACACGTCGAGGTAAACCTGGTTCTGCCCGTCCACGCCCATCTTCTGCCGCACGCAGATATCGAAGATGGCTCGCGTGGCGATATCGCGGGGCACAAGGTTGCCGTACGCCGGGTACATCTCTTCGAGGAAGTACCAGGGCTTGCCGTCCTTGTAGGTCCACACGCGCCCGCCCTCGCCCCGGATCGACTCCGACATCAGCCGCAGCTTATCTTCGCCCGGGATCGCGGTTGGGTGGACCTGTATGAATTCGCCGTTGGCGTACCACGCACCCTGCTGGTACACGGCAGCCGCCGCTGTGCCGGTGTTGATCATGGAGTTGGTCGAGCGACCGAAGATCAACCCGGGACCGCCCGTGGCCAGTATCACGGCGTCCGCCCGGAACGCCTTTATCTCCATCGTTTTCATGTCTTGCGCGACGATACCCCGGCACGCGCCGTCGTCGTCAATCACGGCCGACAGGAACTCCCAATTCTCGTACTTCTTGACCTTGCCCTCGACCTCTTGCCGCCTCACCTGCTCGTCCAGGGCGTAAAGGATCTGCTGTCCGGTGGTCGCGCCCGCGTAGGCCGTGCGGTGGTGCAGCGTGCCGCCGAAGCGCCGGAAGTCAAGGTTGCCTTCGGGCGTGCGGTTGAACATCACCCCCATGCGGTCCAGCAGGAAGATGATACCCGGCCCCTTCTCGCACATGTCCTTCACTATTGACTGGTTTGCGAGGAAGTCGCCCCCGTAAATGGAGTCGTCGAAGTGGACGTCGGGCGAGTCGCCCTCGCCCTTTGTATTGACCGCGGCGTTGATACCGCCCTGGGCGCAAACCGAGTGCGAGCGGCGTACCGGGACGATAGAGAAGAGGTCGACGTCAACGCCTTTCTCGGCGATCTTGATCGTGGCCGAGAGCCCGGCCAGCCCTCCACCAACGACGATTACCCTGGGACCTGCCATTATCAACTCCTGTTTCTGCGACGCACTGCCTGAGACATGTGAGCGTTCGGAGACGTGTCAGCCTATGCAAACCACCAGACGAAGCCGCCCGCGAGGCTGACGAAGTAGATCGCCATCGCAACGCCCACAGCGCTGACGATGATCGCGGTCGCCGTCGAGATGATTTGTGCGATGCGCTGCGCCCGCTGCCCCACCGCAATCCCCCACGTGATCAGGAACGTGAAGATGCCGTTCCCGAGGTGGAACCCGGCCGACACGATACCGACGATGTAGAAAACGAATATGGGAAAGATTGAGAAGGCGGCCGCCACGGTTCCCGCGTCGGCGTGCGACTCGCGGAAGGCGTCGAAGCGGAACTGCCAGATGTGATACAGGATGAACAGGAGCAGCACCACTCCCGTGAAACGCTGCCACATGAACAGCCGGTTCCGCCCGTACGTATAGGTGTCCATGTTGTTCCGCGAGTAAGCTGCGATGAAGAGGCCGTACAGCGCGTGGTACAGGAAGGGGATAAATACCACGAAAATCTCGATCAGCTCGAGATATCGTATGCCCCTCGCCTCCTCGGACATCTTGTCGTAGGCATCGGCTCCATAGAAAATGGCCCCGTTCTCGTAGAAGTGGAACAGTAGGAAGCCGCCGACCGGGATAATGCCCGAAAGAGAGTGGAGGCGGCGGAGCCAGAAGTGATTCCGCTCGATCCAGCCGGGCCTGGACGTTTGCCCGGCGTCCGGCGTGGTCTGTTGTGGCTCGGCAGAAACGGTCGCCAACGATGACCTCCTTGTGCGTGGATCGGCTGCGCTGCCCGTAGTTCGCGCTCGCACGCGCGCACATTTCATTCTACTCCAAACGTATCCCTTTGGGAAGTGCGGTGCAAAAGGGCCGCTTGCTCGCCTGCCGGCTCCCCAGACCGTGTCCGTCAGCGCGACCGCCCGCCCCACGCTCCGGCCATGCAACCGTGCACGCCCGGCCGCCACTCCCAGGCCCTGCACTGCCGGTGCTCGTCCACCAGCACGCCGTCCGTAGTATAGAAAGTAAAGTTCGCTACATGTCGAGTGGTGTTCGCAAGCATCGCGCCGTGCTCTCCGGTGTGCCTGGCGCGGCTCCCCGCCACGACGTCGCGAAAGTCGTAATACGGCGCACCGCCAAGCCCGTTCACGAAGTACGGGATTCCTCCTACCTGTATGCGCTCGTACGAGTGGTCGTGCCCGCCGAGCACGGCCGTTGCACCCCAGTCCTCATAGGGCCACTGCGTCTCGGGCGTATTGCCGTGGTCGCCCGACGAGTACGGTGGGTGATGCATGTACACGACGCGCCACGGCTCCCGCGCACGCGCCAATTTGTCCCTCAGCCAGGCAGCCTGGCGCGAGTCGGCGGTGTTGCCGTCCGGCTCGTGATCGTCACTGTCCAGTGCGAAAAAGTGGACGGGACCGGCCGCGAAGTCGTAGTAGCGCTCGTTACCGGGCAGAGTGAAGTACTCGAGGTAGGGACGAGCATCGCGTGCGTGCCAGTCGTGATTACCGAGCGACGGGAAGAACTGGTTCTTCGCAGCGCCCGGCCCAAAGATGCCCCTGTACGGCGCGATGAACTGCGCGTAGTGCCTGCCGATGTTCCTGTCGATCGTTGAGGCGGCGCCGTCCGGGTAATTGTTGTCGCCCGTCGTGATTACGAGGTCCGGCTGCCAGCTTGCCACCAGGGCCGCGACTTCGCTCGCCGGCCTGCCTTCGTAACCGTAGTCGCCGATGACGGCGAAGCGCAGCCGGTCGTCCTGCGCTGTGGGCGCCTGGTGCGTGGCAGCCTGCGTTACCGCGGCGACGACGAGCGCGACGACGGCAAGGAGCGCGGCCACCGCCGTGGTCATGGTCGAGCGCGGGGTGGTCGGCGAACCGTTCATGGCTTTGCTAGCGCGGCTGCGCTTCGTTGATGTAGGAGGAGGCCTGCTGAGCAAGCTCGGTGCCGGGCGCAAGTTCGATTACCTTCCGCCATTCGACTATCGCGGCGTCTGTCTGCGGCGGGTCCATGCGGCTCAGCGCGAGGCCTAACAGCAGCCTTACCTCGGCGCTGTTTGGGGCGAGGTCCGCGGCTTGCCGCAGCGTCTGTGCGGCCTCATCAAACTTCTGCTGGAAGATGTACGAGCCCGCAAGCCTGAGGAGCCACTGAGAGTTGTGAGGGTCCAGCTCCACCGCACGCCGGTACTCCACTTCGGCCTGGGGGTATTGCCCCGCGTCGTAATAGTAGGCCGCGAGGTCTGTCGTGCACTGCAGGTTCGTGGGGTCGGCCGCGACGCACGTCTGCAGGTCGGCCAGCCGCTGGATTTCGTCGTCGGGTGCCGCCGTCGGCAGCGCGGTTGGCACCGCATCGGCGGCGCGCGCTGGGGCGTTTCGCCCGGTGATGTTGTCGACAAGCTGCGCCACGGCCATGACAACCAGCACCCAGAACATGAAATATACGATAACTCTTTTGCCCAGGGGACTCATTTACCCTCGTTCGGCGGTAGATTTCGGTCTTCCCGGATTATCGCGCATGGCGGGCACGAATCGCAACACTACGCCCCCGCCAGTGCGAGTGCCGCGGGCTAGCGGGGCGTGCCGGGCTGGACCCGTATGGTGCGCGCAGCCTGCTCGCTCGCTTCGTTGATAAGATGGTTAAGCCGCGAGATCTCGCCTGATACCGACTCGACTTCGTCGCGTATGCGGCGGATCTCCTCTACGGCGGCGGGGTCGGCGCTCATCGCGCGCGGCTGGCCTCCCGGGCCGATGGGCTGCAGCCGCTCGGACAGCTCGCGCTGCCGGTTCTCCAGCTCGGCGAGTTGCGAACGCGCCTCCGTTACGCTCTTGGTGAGCGATAGCACGTCTAGCTCAACCTGGGCCTTCTCCACGATCAGTTTCATGTGGCCCGCGCTCATCACTACTTCGTCCAATTTGGTCTGGACCTCGGCCATGAGCGACAATGCGCTTCCCGCGTCGCCTTCCCTGTACACCACGAACTCAACGATGCGCGCCAGCTGCGAGCGGTACTGGTTCTGCATCTCCGAAAGCTGCGCTTGTTTCGAGTGCAGATCCGCGAGCAGCAGCCTTAGCAGTCCGATACGCTTGTCAAGCTCTTGCACGGCAACCTCCGTTCAGCTCTCACGATTCCAGCACCTGCTTCAGCCTTTGCATGTCATCCGACAGCAACCCACCGAGCATCGCGTTCAGCAGCAGCGTGGGCACCGACTCGACCTCTAGGTACAGCGCCACAGCTGTGCGCGTGTTGCGCGGCGACGGTGTGAGCAGCAGCATCAGTTCCCCGTTCAGGCTGCCCTCCATCGCGAAGTGTACTTCGGCGTTTGGCGTCAAGCGGGTGATGCGCAGGTTGAGCGCGTGCATTCGCCCCATGAAGTCAGCCTCGGCCACCCACGCCTGCCCCTCGGCGGGCGCCAGGTCCGGCCCGGACACTATCCGCCTGATAGAGCTTATGTACCTCGGGGCGTTGCGCGGGTCGGACACGTAGCGGTATACCGTCTCTGCGGGCGTGTCAATCACAAGGTCGCGGCTGATTCGTCCCATGGTTACTCGTCGTCCGCCGCGGCTGCAGGCTTGCGTTTGCCCCTGGTGTCTCCCTTGCCCTGCATTCCGTGCAGCTTTATCACTTCGTCCACCGCGGTCGCATCCTCAGGCTCGCGGTCGGTGCGCTCCTTCAGGATACGCGGGAAGCGCAACGCGTAGCCCGGGCCGCCATCGGCGCGCCCAGCGGGATGCATCTTTGAGCGGCTGACCTCGTCTGCCTGTACCTCGAACACGTACTTCGGTACGACCCAGATGTCGGGCGCGATTATGCTCAAGACGCGCGGGTCGTGGTGGTCGATCCGGTCCTGCTGCAGCCGCCGCCCCAGCTCCTTCCACGCCGCTTCCGACAGGCCGCTGGCAACTCGAGTTACCGTTGGGAACGCGTCGGTCGACTTGTCGTACACCGACACGAGCAACGAGCCTATGCCCCACGACGCGCGGTGCCCCTTGCCGTAGTAGTAGCCCACGACCACGCAGTCGACCGTGTCGGCAAGTTGACTCTGGTACGAGCGCTTCATCTTGATCCAGTTGAAGCCGCGCTTGCCCGCATCGTACGTGCCGTTCAGCCGCTTGGCCACTATCCCTTCAAACCCCTCGACCAGGCTGTCCTCGTAGAATGCCACTATCTCCTCGGGGTCCTCGGTGATCAGGCAGGGCGACGTCTGTATTCCCCCCTGCCCATCGGCCTTTTCTACTGCCTTCACCAGTGCGTCGCGCCGCTCGGTGTACGGCTCCGTGGTCAGGTCACGGTCCTCGGAGAGGAGCATGTCGAACGCAAGCAGCCGCAGCGGCAGTTGCGCGCTCATCTCCTCGATGTTGTGTACGCGGCGCCTCTGCGAAGTCACCTGGAACGGCAGGAAGTGCCCCGTTGTCGAGTCGAAGGCAAGCGCCTCACCCTCGATGATCGCGCGGTGCGGCGCAACCTGGCGGCACACGGCGTCAACCACCTCCGGGAACATGCCGCTCAGGTTCTCCAGCCCCCGAGAGAAAATGGCTACGTCGTCCCCGTTCTTGTGTACCTGCATCCTGAACCCATCGTACTTCGGCTCGACGGCGCACCTGCCGAGCCGGGCGACGATATCCTCCGCTGTATCTGCGCGCTCGGCGAGAGCCATTCGAACAGGGTTGCCCACTCGTACATGTATTTGCTCAAGCCCTTCGGCGCCCTGCCCGTACAACGTGGAGGCAACGAGGCCAAGGTCGCTCGACAGGTTGTACGCCCGCTCCAGCACCGGGCGCAGCGACTTGTCGCCCGCCTTAGCCACCGACAGCGCATCCAGCAGCGTAGGATCGCCCACACCCACACGCAGCCTACCCACGACGATGCGCGCCACGTGCTTCGCCTCGACGGGCGTCAACTTCTTCAGCAGAGCGGCGAGCAGCGATACCTTGGCCTCCATGCTGCCGGAGCCGACGGCCTTTGTGATGCTGATGAGATGCTCGTACACCTCGAGGACAGTGGCGCGCTCGTCGACGGCGTCGCCGACGAGCTGATCGGCTTTCGCGGCGAAGTGCTGCGCAACGCGGCCGGCGTCGCCCATCTCCTTCGAGCGCTCGACCACCTCGTCATGCGGGACCCCGTAGGCCTGAGCGACCGACCGGTAGATCAGTCGCTCGTTCATGCCGAACTCTTCCTGAATGAAGTCGGGCAGCAGCCGTCCCTGCGCGAGGTACACCAGCTTGCCGATCTCGTCGGGCGCGGCTTGAGACAGCAGGTTGCTCAAGATGCCGATCATCTGCGTCCGCCCCGTCACCGGCTCAAGCTCGTCCAGGGTCGCCGCCAGGGCGGAAAATGGCATGGGCATATGGGGGATCACTCCTTTATGGTGGCCGTATTTCGTAGCTCAAGACGATTATAGCGGCGCCTGCCTGGAGCGGCAAGAAGTGCAAAACGCACCCGGCCGGTGCTTTAGACGGTGTCGGTCTTATGCCGGGGCGGGGCGAGCCGGTCGATTTCTGTGCGTGCCTGCGCATCGGCGGGCGTTATCTCGAGCAGGGCAAAAGTCGGTGCGTCGTACATCTGCCTTAGCTGGACGTTGATGTTCAAGCGGGTACCATCCGGATGCAGTAGAGTCGCTTCTTGATGGTCCACGAACGCGGGCCTAACGGGAAGCGAGTGCCAAACCGCTTCGGCGCCCGGGTAGCGCCTTATGCGCTCCTCAATTTCCAGGTACCACGAATCGAACTGGTGCTCGGCGAA
>DASTEB010000597.1:0-16195 GCA_035710025.1 Chloroflexia bacterium | reverse complement strand
CGTGGCCATGGTGCTGGTGATAGACCGCTCCGGCAGCATGGAGATGGCCCACGGGGGCAGCAGCGGCGTCGCCAAGATCGAGCTTGCCAAGGAAGCGGCCTCACGTGCCGTGGCCCAGTTGAGCGAGCGCGACTACGCCGGCGTCATTACGTTCGACAGCGCGGCGAGCTGGGTGGTCGAGTTGCAGCCGCTGGGCGATCCGGCGCTATTCAAGAGCCGAATCGGCGGCGTGACGGCGGGCGGGGGCACCGACATTTACGCCGGGCTTTCCCCCGCGGTAGACGCGCTGGTGAAGAGCAAGGCCAAGAGCAAGCATATCGTGCTGCTTACCGACGGCGTGTCGGCCCCCGGCGACTACGAGGGGCTGATCGCAAAGATGAGCGAGAACGCGATCACGCTGTCGGGTGTGGCCGTCGGCGCGGACGCCGACACCGCGCTGATGCAGTGGCTCGCCGCGCAGGGAAAGGGGCGCTACTACTACACCGAGGACGGCAACGCCCTGCCGGAGATCTTCGCCCATGAGAGCCACATCGCCGCGCGCTCGTACCTTATTGAGCACGAGTTCACTCCCGAGCGCGCCTTCCCCTCGCCCATACTCGACGCGCTGGGCGGTCTGCCCGCGCTGCTCGGTTACGTGGGCACTTCGCCCCGTCCCGGCGGCCAGATCGTGCTCGTGTCGGACGCGGGCGACCCGGTGCTCGCGCAGTGGCAGTACGGCCTTGGTCGCGTGGTCGCCTGGACCTCGGACGCCACCGGGCGCTGGGGCAAGCAGTGGGTCGGCTGGAGCGATTTCGCCCGCTTCTGGCAGCAGGCCGCCCGCTGGTCAACCAGTGCGGAGGCCGGAGGCGCGCTCCAGGCCCGCGTCGCTCTTGAGGCGGGCACCGCGCACGTCTCGGTGGACGCTTCCGCGCCCGACGGCTCCTTCCTGAACGACCTCGACGCCGGCGCTACCATAGTCGACCCTGCGGGGCTTACGACAACCGTGCAGCTGCGGCAGACCGCAGCCGGGCGCTACGAGGGCGATTTCCCCGCCCCCGAGGAGGGCGCATACCTGCTGCAGGCGCGGGCGGCAAGCGATGGTGGCCCTACACTCTCCACCACCACCGGGCTTGTCGTGCCCTACTCCCCCGAGTACCGCCCCACTGCAGACGGCGGCGCGCTGCTGGCGCGGCTGGCGGCCCTGACCGGCGGCGGCGTGATCTCCCTTGAGGATCTGCGCGCCCCGTTCGCGCCCGGCCCGCGCCCCGTGCGCAATACCACCGAGCTATGGCCCCTCCTCCTGCTCCTCGCGATACTGCTGTTCCCCCTCGACGTGGGCCTGCGCCGCGTGGCCGTCACAAGGCGTGACTTGGCCCGTGCATGGAGCGAAGCGCGCCGCCGCGTAGGTCTCGGTCCGCGTCCGCAGCCCGCGGGCGTTCCCGCGACCGCCGCGCAGATGCAGTCGCTTTTTAGCGCCAAAGAGCGCGTGCGCGAGCGCAGTCGTGCCTCCTCGCCCTCGCGCCGGGCTCCCGCAGCCCCTGTCATTCCTGAGCCTCCCACGCTGGGCGTGCCCGGCCTTCAGGCACAGGAATTGCAAAGCATTACGGGCGAAGGAGAGGAATCACCCCGCCCGACGACCGCGCCGCTGCCCCCCGCTGCCCCGCAGCGCAGCGAGGAGACGGACGAAACACTCGCCGCCAGGTTGCGGCGCGCCCGCGAGCGACGCTAACTACGGCACCAATTCACAGGTGGTGACATCTCCAGATATGCAAAGCGAAACCACAGAACTGCCAATAGAGGGACGCTACACGCTCACCGGCCGGGTCAACACGTACGACCTCGGTCCCGTGGAGCTGCACAACGCGACCGACCGCCAGCTTGAGCGCCAGGTCGCCATGCAGCTACTTCCCGCGACCGCGCCCGAGGAAGAGAAGGCGGCCTTCCTGGAACGCCAGCGCGTAGCCGCGGGTATCCACCACTGCGGAGTGGTGCAGGTGTACGACGTGGGCGAGTGGCACGGCGCTCACTTCTCCGTCATCGAGAAAGAGGCCCTGTCGCGCGGCGCACCCGCCCCCGCGCCCGACGCCGAGACAGCCCTATCGACCGCCCGGCAGGTGGCCGAAGCCCTACAGTGCGTGCGCGACGCCGGGCTTGAGAGTTGGGTTTTCACCCCCGCTGCCCTGCGAACCGGCGCTGACGGCGCCCCGCGGCTCGCGCTGCTCGAGGGACTGGAGCACGATGTGCGATACCGCACGGCCATGTCTTCGCGGCGCGAGGACGACGGCCGGGCGCTTGGCGCGCTCCTGGGCATGCTCATCGCCGGATTGCCCCTCGGGGCGGTGCCCGCGGGCGTTCACGACCTCATCGACGTGCCGCCGCTGTCGGCGGGCGAGTTCGCGGCCGAGATCGCTCAAGTGGAGCTTGCGGCCCAGCAGCGCACCCAGGCATATGCCGAGGCTCACGACAATGCCGCGACGCCCTACCTCGCTGCCGGGACGCTCGACTCGCACGATGCACCTACGCTGGCGGCGCCCGTTGTGGCGTCGGCTGCCGCCGCGCCCGCAGCCGCCCTCGCTCAGCCGTACCGCGGGCCGGCGGCGGTCGAGACCGGCCGCATCGCCCCGCCGAGGGAAGCGTCGCGCCGCGCGGGCGTGCCGCTGCTGCCCGTGGCCGCTGCAGCGGTCCTATTGCTTGGTTTGCTATTGTTCGTGGCCTGGCCCCGCGCCACAGGCCCCGGCGAGGTGGCCGGTTCCGCTGCATTCGCGTCCGACAGCACGCGCACTCCGTCTCCCGAAGCGGCGCCTACGGCCGCACCGACCGCGCCCCCTCTGCTCGCGCCCGAGCTTGTGGGTAAGCCGCTTGCAGAGGCAAAGGAAATCGCGCTGGCGTCAGGCCTCGGGCTGATAGTGTCTGCGGCCGCGCACAGCGACCAGTACCCGGTCGACGTGGTGATGAGTCAGGATCTCGCCCCCGGCACGCCGGTCGCGTCCGGCTCGGATATCAGCATCGTGGTCAGCCTCGGACCTGAGCCGCCTCCGCCGCCTCCGGCCGGCGATGACGACGATGACGACGACAACAAGAACGACAAGAAGAACAACGGCCGGGGCAAGAAGAAGCCGTAGACCGGGCCGTTGCCCGGCGGCGCTCGCGGGTGTTATAAAGGTGTATCCTCACACCGGAGGCGCACATGAGCGACGAATACCTTGATACCTGCGTCTTCTGCAGGCTGGCCAAGGGGCTTGTCCGCGCGGAAATAATACTGCAAGACGACAAAGTAATCGCCTTCCGCGACATCCACCCGCAGGCTCCCGGCCACGCCCTGGTCATCCCACGCGAGCACGTCACTGCACTGTGGGAGGCCGACCAAAGCCACGAGCCGCTGCTGGGCCGACTGCTGACGGCCTGCAACGAGGTCGCGCAGGAGATGGGCGTGGGCGACAGCGGCTACCGCGTGGTGGTCAACACCGGCCCCGACGCCGGGCAGAGCGTCGACCACCTGCATTTTCACGTGCTCGGCGGCCGCACGCTGGAGTGGCCGCCCGGCTAGCCCCTCGCAGCGCATACGAAGAAGCACCAGGCCCACGCGGACCTGGTGCTCTTGTTTTGCCCCTGGTCGAAGCGGCTACTTCACTCCGGCGCCCGGGCCTGCCGAGGTGCAGGTGGTCGCGACCGGGATTCCGGTGCTCACCAGCACGTTGTTTGCCTGGTCGAACGCTCGCGCCTTGATCATGTAGTCGCGAGACGTGCTGCCGTTGGCCGGGATGTTCCACTGGTACGACCAGCTGGTCGTGCCGGTGGCGAGGCTCCAGGTCGTGCCGCCGTCCACGCTAACCTCGATGCGGTTCAGGCCCGACCAGTAGTCGTGCGCCGTGCCGCTGATGGTTGCCGAGCAGCCCTGGATCACCTGGCCCGGAGTGTGCGACGTGACCGCCACCTCGGGGTTGTACGGGTCGAGCGCAGGCTCCGGCTGGAAGGTGTCGGTGTTCACCGCGTTCACCACGAGGCCGAAGCGCATGTCGCCCGCGTAGAGGCATGTGCGCTCGAGGCCGCGAATGGTGCAGGGCAGCCAGTCGACGCCCCACACGTTGCCGAAGCCCGAGCCGGCGCTTGCGTTAAGCTGGTGGCGGAACACCTGGTTGATCGTCGGCGGGTGGTTTGTCGTGTCGATCACGTAGCCGCGCACGCCGGCCCTGTACCACGCGTTCAGCAGCAGGTCGCGGTTGACACTGAGCGGCTTGATGATCATGTTATGCGCCTGGCTGCTCTCGGCCGAAGGGTCGCCGCCGGTGATGTCGGCTACGAATGCGGGGGCGGCCAGATTTCGAATGTCGTAGAGCTTGACCTTGCCCACGCCCGGCGAGTTGATGAACTCGTCCTGCAGCAGCACGTACCGGTCGTCGGTGGTGGGCACGACATGGTGTACCCAGAAGTTGCTCGGCCTGATCGAGTCGATCGGGTTGAGCGGAGACGGCGTGCCACCGTCTACGAAGTCGGCCTTGTCGAAAATCTGTGTGCCGCCTGCCCAGTGGGCGGTATAGAACTTATCGCCAACCTGGTTCGAGTCGTGGATGAAGCTGGCGCCATCGGGCCGCTCGTAGCGGTTAACCTCGACGATGTTGCTCAAGTTGCGAATGTCGATAGCAACCACATTGTCGCCCGAACCGCTCTCCCCCGACATAGCGAGCCACGCATAATCGGCGTTGCCGCCGCCGTCGGTCGAAACAAAGTGCTCGTGAATCGTGCAGTACGTCGTACCCGAGTGCCGCGTTACAAACTGCGGGTTTGCCGGATCGTTCACATTGTAAATGTGTAGGCCGCAGCCGGTGCCGCTGCCACGCATGGTGATCGAGATATACTGGTTGCCGTTCTGCTTCCAGTCAAATATGGACGTGCTGGCTGTGCCGCCGCTAGGGAAGCCCTGGTTCCTCAACAGGACGGGATTGTACGGGTCGTCCACGTCGTAGATGAAGAACATGCGGTAGCCGAAGCCCGACAGGCCGACGTAATCATGGCCGCCGTGCTGCCAGGTCGCCACGTCGCCCATCATGCTGGTAGAAGGGCAGTTGGTGTACGGGTAGGCGACTGCGAGAGGCGAAAGACCTGCGAACTG
This sequence comes from Chloroflexia bacterium, assembly GCA_035710025.1. Taxonomy (GTDB): domain Bacteria; phylum Chloroflexota; class Chloroflexia; order QHBQ01; family JADMIH01; genus JADMIH01. Next base: position 11,106 of record DASTEB010000597.1, on the reverse strand, counting down.
AGGCTCCGCTGCCATGCCGGAGCAGGGGTGCGACATGTGGTTCGGGACAACGCCCGGAACCCTGGCGACCGAGCCTTTCTCACCCGCGAGCTTATAGGCGTCGGGGAAAGCAGGCTCAGTGGTGGGGTGGTCGGGAGGACTGGCAGGTGTGAACCCGGCGAGGTTGCCGGTCTGCAAACCGCTCGTAGCAATAGCTGCCACGAGCAGGGCGAACGAGGCCGCGAGCATCACGATGCGCCTTATGCCCACAGATTACTCCTTTTTGCGGAATATTTGGTGAAAATTGGTAAACGCCCGTTAACGTTAAAGCTCCGGGCGTAAGTATGGGGTAAACGTACCCTGCGAGTCAAGTAGTAGGTTGGTACCAATTCTCGGCAGGGTGCTGTTTGGCGCGGCGGCGCTGTTTCCCTGGCCGCCGCGCTGTCACGCGACCTACCTTGGATCGCAGCCGGAGAAGAACGTGCTTGACACGATCTTGGCGGTCTGCCCGCGGGTCAGGCCGTTGTTAGGGCGGAAGTAGGGGCGGTTCTGCGCGTCGCACGGCTCTACCGGCCCACCGCAAGCGTACCCGCTCATCGCGTCGGGCCTGTTGGCCAGCAGCCTCTCGACGAACAGCCAGAAGGTGCTGTTGGGCTGCACGTCCGCGAAGGCATACTGCGCCTGGGGGATCACCGTGCCGTAGTCGGCGGCGTTCGCCACGATCTTGGCGAGCTGGCCGCGCGTGGCGGGGTTGCCGGGCCGGAAGTAGGGCCTGTTCCCGGGCGGCACGCACGGCTCGCCTGTACCGCCGCAGGCGTACCCGCCCATCACGCCCAGGTAGGCAAGCTGCTCCACCGGCTCCCAGAAGGTCGAGCCGGGCGGCACGTCCTCGAACGTCTGTCGCGTAGGCTCGATGATGTTATTGAACCCGGCCGACTGCGACACAATCTTGGCAAGCTGCCCTCGCGTCACCTGGTTGTTCGGGCGGAAGTAGGGGTCGCCCGTCGTTCCGCACGGCTCAAGCTCGCCGCCGCAAGGGTAGCCGTTGATGATCGCCTGACAGGCCAGGCACCGCACGAACGGATAGAATGTGTTGGTGCTCGGCACGTCCTGGAACTGCAGGGGACAGCTAGACGGCGTCGGCGTGGGCGTGCCGTCGTCCACAAGCCGCAACATCGTGCCCTGCTCGCCCACTATCCACCCGCCGGTGGCCGATACCATCGACAGCGCGGTCAGGGTGTGGGTGGCCGGGTTGGGTACCTCGCGGAACGAGCGCCCGTCGAAGTAGGCGATGTCCAGCCCGCCCGTCACCCAGCCGGAGTTTGACGTGAACATCTGTATCCGGTCCACCGGGAAGGGCATGGTGTAGCGGCGGGTCCACGTCTCGCCGTTGTTGTGCAGCAGGTAAGTCGTCTCGGTGAAGCCGACCGCCCATCCGTCGGTGGGCGAGGTGAAGAAGGTCTCGTACAGCACGTTCTCCACCGGGCTGTCCTCATACCGCGACCACACCCCGTTGTCGTACTGCACGATGGTGCCGTACGCCCCGACGGCCCACCCGGTCTCCTCGGACGTCATATCTATTGCGAAGAGCACGCTAGGCGCGTTCCAGTCGAGCGTCCAGTCGCTGCCGTCCCAGTGGTACACCACGCTGAAGCCCGAGGCCCAGGCGTCGGCCGCGCTGTTGGCGTCGAGGCGGTACAGAGGGTCGGGGGCGGTGGCCTCGAGGGTCCACGACGCGCCGTCCCAGTGCCAGATCGCGCTGCCCCCGCCCGTCCATGCGATGATGAAGCCCATCGTCGGGCTGACCATATAGATGTCGCGCAGGGTATCGGTCGTGCTGATCGGCACGGGCGACCAGGACGAGCCGTCGAAGTGCAGCACCGTGCCCGCGTTGCCCACGGCCCACACGTCGTTCTCGCTCAGCATGAACACATCGCGCAAGTCTTCGCTCGTCACGGGCGTCTGTAGCTGCCACACGAGCGCTGCCGGGCTGTCTTTCGGGACGGCGGGTGTATCTTCCGCAGCCGCTGCCGGGAAAGATGCGCCCGCGGCAACCGCCAGCACGATGGCGCATGCGGCAACAAGCGCGCCGAGTAACACCGCACCGCGCCGCCTGCGCGCGGAAATGGGGAGGACCGGTGTGGGATTCATGTGTGCGTTCTCCTCGTACAGCAAGTAGGGCGCGCCGCGCGCTCTGCGGCTTCGACCGGCGCACAACCGAAGCATTATAGGGACGCCGCGCCTCCTCTGTCAAACGCGGCAGGGGCCTCCCCACACGGAGAGGCCCCTGCCCTTGTTCCCTTGTTGGCTATGTGCTACTTGACCGTCAGCGTGCCTACCATGCCCTGCTCTGGGTGGCCGATAATGTCGCACAGCATCTTGTACGTGCCCGGCTCAAGCTCGACCTCGAGCACCTGCGGGCTTTCGTCGCTCTTGAAGTTCTTGGTCTTACCGACCGTCGTGCCCTCGCCCTCGATCTGGAACGCCATGTTGTGCGAGAACTGGCCCTCGTTGGTCACGTTGAATCGCACCATACCGGCTTCGACCTCGATGTTGGACGGCTCGATGGCCCACTCCTTCAGCACAACCGACACTTCCTGCACCTCGCCCGAGGTCGCGGGCGCGTCTGCGCTGTTCGAGTTGCTGTCGGACGGCACGTTGGCGGCCGGCGGGTTGGTCGGGTCCGCCTGCGGTGCCGAGGTGGACGATGCCGAGCCTCCGCACGCCACGAGCGTGAGCGATATGAGGGCGGAGAGTACCGCCATGATGCCGAATTTCTTTACCTTCCCCATCAATACTGTCACCTGAACTTTCCTCCTGTGTGATATGGCTAAAACTGTGTTATCCGGCCGGCTGCGGTCGGCCGGGGTAATGTGTCTGCTATTCGCCGCCCCCACTCGGCGCGGCCTCGACGGTCATGCGCTCGCGCAGCCGCTCGACGAACGACGCGCTCGGGGCGCACTGGTTGGCCCGCAGGGTCATGAGCTGCGCCGCCGTGCGGAGCAGGTCCACGTCCCTGGCGCGTATGCTGTCGCGCACGTCCCATTCCTCGGGCGTCCGAGGGCTTCGTCCCGCCAGCATGCGCTCAATGCCGTCATTCAGCCAGTCTATTCTTGCCACCATTGTTTCCCCTCAGACAGCGCTCCGGCGAGTGTATGTTTGCGCCGGGCCTTCCGTATGCACTGACAGCGTCCTGCGCGACGCTTCCGCGTGCGGCACTGTATTGCTGTACGAAGCGCGTTACAGGCCCGTTCGCCCGGGGCGCCGTGGGTGATTAGTACCGCTGATTATGTCTACGTTGGCCGTTACAGGTACTCGCGAAGTAGCGCGAACCCGCCCCTCTGCCTATAATGGTGACTGCCGCCCGATATCTGCGCCGCCCCGCGGCCCCCGGAAAGTGAGGATGCGATGATCCAGCACATCATGTTGTGGGACTACAAGGACGAAATCACCCTTGAGCTGCAGGCGCAGTACGAGCAAGGACTGAGGGACCTGGTCGACAGGGTGCCCTCGCTGCGCGGTCTGCATATCGGACAGGTGGTGGGCGGGCGCAACCAGAGCTACACCCACTGCTTCGTGATGTACTTCGATGACATGGACGGCCTGCGCGAGTACTCAGTCCATCCCGACCACCAGGCGTTTTCGGGCCCGTTCGCCGAGGCGTGCGCCACCCAGCTCGTGGCCGATGTTAAGGTAGATGGAAACTAGCCTGCCCTGGCCCGACATCGTGGTCGCCGGGTTCGTGGCGTTTTCGGCGTGGCGAGCGACCCGGCGCGGCTTCGTGGCCGTGCTCATCTCGCTTGTAGGCTTCGTGGTCGCACTGCTGGCCGCGTTCACTTTCTACCGGCCGGTTGCCGACTTGCTCACCGCTCAGTTCGGTTGGACGCCCGTGTGGAGCACGCCCGTGGCGTTCGTGGCGCTGTGGGGCTCTATCGAGCTTACTTTCGGGCTGGTCGAGACCTGGCTGATGAACCGCTACGGCGGCCGCCTGTACGAGTCGACCGCCAACAAGTTGCTCGCAATCCTGCCCGGCGCGGCCCAGGGCTTCATCAGCGCAGCGGTGCTGCTCACCCTGCTGGCGCTTGTGCCCCTGCAGCGCGACCTGCGCGACGAGATACTGGGCGCGCCGGTGAGCGGCACGCTCGTGCGCACCACGCTCGCCCTGCAGCGTCCGTTCGAGGGTATCTTCGGCCCGGCGGCCCGCGAGGCGCTCGGCTTCATCACTATCGCCCCGCCCGACATCCCTGGCACCGGCTCAGGCCCCGGCCTGCGACCCGGCGACGAGAGCGTCGACCTCAAGTTCCGCGTGGACGACGCCACCCCGGCGCCCGACGAGGAGCAGGCCATGCTCGACCTGGTGAACCAGGAGCGCACGTCACGCGGCCTGGTCGCGCTGACGATGGACGAGCCGCTGCGCGAGGTCGCCCGCGCCCACGCTGCCGACATGTTCGCCCGCGGCTACTTCGCCCACAACACCCCCGAGGGCGTAGACCCGTTCGAGCGGATGCGCGAGGCGGGCATCGTGTTCGGCATCGCGGGCGAGAACCTCGCGCTTGCCCCCACGCTCGACATGGCGCACAACGGCCTGATGAACTCGCCCGGCCACCGCGCCAACATCCTCCGCCCCGAGTTCCGCAAGGTGGGCATCGGCGTGCTCGACGGCGGCATCTACGGCAAGATGTGGGTGCAGGAGTTCTCGGACTAGACGGCCCGACCTGCTCACGCGGCATCGCGTATCCTCCGGGCTTCGACAAACACTGCCCTTTGTGAGGCTGACTTCACTCGTCGCTCGCCACATAGTGGTCAAGCCACATCGGATGCCAATAATACCGGTGCTCCACCCGCACATACCCGCGCTCGGCCAACTGCCCCTGCAATTGCTCCAACCCGCCCGTCTCGATGTACGCAAGCCACAGTGCTTTCATCCCCAGCGCAGGTCGCACCGCGTCCGGCAGCTTTCCAAAGTCCGCGATCACAATTGCGCCATCGAACTCATGGCGCTGGTAGGCGTCGAGGAGCACGCCTGTAACGCTGGGATACAACAGAAGTGTCTCACCCGATCTCGCCAACGCAGCCGCATCGTGCGCTAACTCGCGCCAGTGCTGCTTATCGCCCCCTCGGTACATAGCCCACAGCGACACCAGCCCAAAGAGCAGCACAACCACCAGAGCCCCCGCGCCCGCCCACCGCCAGCCGCGAGCCAAGGGCGCGACTGCCGCAGCCCCGGCCACCAGCGTCCATCCCACCAGCGCGAAGATGACCGTGCGTTCAGCGTATCCTGCGCTAATCAGACTGATAGCCGCGCACACTATGATCGTGCCGGCAAAGAGGCCCACGGCGCACAGCAACCCGAATAGTCCGCGCCGGATAATAGCTACTATGCCAACGACACACGCGACCAGCAGCGCCGCCAGCATCGCCCACTGCAAGGCGGGCCACCTCTCCCATGCGGTCGGCGACGTTCCCCAGAAATAGCTCCCTTGCCCTCCAAGTCCCACGATAGACAGCACAGAGTAGCCCACCTTCTCCATGCTCACGCCAAGGTAATTCTCTACAGCCGTGCCCCGGCCCTGCACAGTATTGAGCAGCTGCGGAACCCACGGCAGGAACGCTGCCACGCCGCCAATCCCGGCCACCCACATCCACAGCGCCCTCTTGCCATGCGCCGCCAGCAGGTACACCAGCAGCAACCCTTGCGGAGCCAGAGCGTAGGCCGCGCTATAGTTCGCGTAGAGGGAGACCGCGACAGCCACGCCGTAGAGCAAACACCACCGCCGGTTAAGCGTCCTGTGGAAGCCCGCGAGTGCCAGATACGAGACACTGACCGCCAACAGTGTAAAAGCATAGGGCCGCGCCTCCTGCGAATACCAGATGTGCAAAGGCGACAGCGCCAGTACACCGGCAGCCACGAGCGCACCCCGGCGCCCGATCAGCATCGCGCCAAGCGCATATACGACAGGTAGGGTCAGGGTGCCGGCGACGACGCTGACAAGCCGTCCGGCGGTTAGCTCAGGGGCGAACAGGCCCGCTATCTTCACAAGCACGAAGTAAAGCGGCGGATGGGTCTCGTATGCGCCGTGCAGTCCCAGCACCACATCCCACGGCAGCCGTCCGAAGCCTACAGTCAAGCCTTCGTCCACCCAAAGGCTGAGGCTATCGTAGCGATAGAGCCGCAATAGCCCTCCAAGCAGCACAAGCAGGAACAGCAGCCGTATTGGTGTGACAAAGGCAAGCAGGCGCCGGTCCAGCCGCTCCTTGCCCACGCTTGCCTCGAGGGATTCTGCTCCAGTGCTCATGCCCGGAATTCTACCATACGCGAAATCTTGCCTGAGCACTTGCCATCAACTGGAAAGGCGGCTCAATTCGGGGTCACGCCAACAACATCCTCCGCCCCGGGTTCCGCAAGGTAGGCATCGGCGTGCTCGAAGGCGGCACTTATGGCAAAATGTGGGTGCAAGAGTGCTAGGAGCTGCAAAGGAATCGGAGGGACTCACGGCATGCCCACACAAACCATCCCACTACTCCCCGTCGACGAGGTCCGCGTGACCATCGTCATGGACAACTCGTTCGACTTCCTCCTGCCCAGCACGTCCGTGGCGAGGCGCGTGCGCCTCGGCCCAAGCCCCTTCACCCACCTCCAGCCCCGCGCCGAGCACGGGCTCTCGGCCCTCCTCACCACCCGCCTGGGCGAGCGCACCGGACGCGTGCTGTTCGACACCGGTGTGTCGCCCGACGGCATCCTGCGAAACCTCGACGTCATGGAGATCGACCCCCGCGACTTCCAGGCCGTCGTGCTGAGCCACGGCCACGCCGATCACGCCAACGGCCTCGAGGGGCTGGCCCAGCGCATGGGTGAGCGCAATCTACCCCTCCTGCTCCACCCCGACGCCTACCTGGAGCGCAAGATCGTGCTGCCCAACGGCCACGAGACCCTTCTGCCCCCTCCCCGCAAGAGCGACCTCCGCGCCGCCGGTGTCGAGGTGATCGACGAGCGCGGCCCCTCCATGCTGGTGGACGGCACCGTGCTCATCTCGGGCGAGGTTGCCCGCGTGACCGACTTCGAGCGCGGCCTGCCCACCCACCAGGCCCTGCGCGGCGGCGAGTGGCAGCCCGACCCACTGATCCATGACGACCAGTGCGCCATTATGCACGTGCGCGGCAAGGGGCTTGTGATAGTCACCGGCTGCGGGCACGCGGGCATAGTCAACATCGTGCGCAACGCGCAGGCCATCACCGGGGTCGAGGCCGTGCATGCCATCATCGGCGGGTTCCACCTGTCCGGCCCGCTGTTCGAGCCGATCATCGAGCCGACCATCGCCGCGCTGGCCGGGTTCGCGCCCGAGGTGCTGGTGCCGGGCCACTGCACCGGCTGGAAAGCTACCCACGCCATCGCCGCCGCCATGCCCGACGCCTTTATCCCCACCGCCGTGGGCACCGACTTCCGCATGGTCGCGGACGCTCCCGCCGATGCCTGACAGGCCCATCCCGCTGCACCAACGTGTAGGCGCGCTCGGCTACGACCTCATCATGCGCGGGCCGGAGGCGCTGTACTTCGGCCCGAAGCGCCGCAAGCTCGTGCGCTCGCTCGGCGGTCATGTGCTCGAGATCGGCGCGGGCACCGGCCTCAGCCTGAGCCACTACCACTCCGGCGCTACCGTCGTCGCCACCGAGCCTGACCTGGCAAGCGTTGCCCGCCTGCTGGAGCGCGCCCACGACGCGCCGCCCGACGTGTGCGTGGTCGCCGCCGACGCCACCCGCTTGCCCTTCGCCGACTCCACGTTCGACGCGCTCGTGTGCCACCTCGCCCTGTGCACCATACCCGACCCTCACGCCGCGCTCGCCGAGGCGGTGCGCGTGCTCAAGCCCGGCGCGCCCGTGCGCTTCCTGGAGCACGTCCGCTCAGACGGCAGATTCTGGTCGAGCGTGCAGGACACCCTCGCCCCGACGTGGCACCGCGTCGCGTCGGGCTGCCGCCTCAACCAGGACACCGAGACCATCGTGCGCGCCTCGGGCCTGCACGTGGAGCGCGTGCAACGCGCTGGCGGCCTGATATTCCCCGTGAGGCTGATCTGGGCGCGAATGCCTCGCTAACGCTACAATAGATACGCGGCACTACTCGTGCTCGCATTTGCCACATCTACACCTGACCGGGACCATATGACTTCCACACGCAAACCCCGCTCGCGCCCCTCCAGCCAACCAGACGCCCCGCCGGCTCTCAACGAGGCCGCAGAGCTAATAGAGGAGTTCCGTGGCCGCTACCCCTTCGACCTCGACCCCTTCCAGGAGGAGGCTATCGCGCACCTGGCCACGGGCGACAGCGTCATGGTGGCCGCTCCGACCGGCACCGGAAAAACGGTCGTGGCCGAATTCGGCGTGTTCCGCGCGGCCCGCAAGGGCTTCCGCGTGATGTACACGACGCCCATCAAGGCGCTGTCCAACCAGAAGTTCCGCGACCTGCGCGAGCAGTACGGCGACAAGGTCGGCCTGCTCACGGGCGACATCATCGAGAACCGCGACGGCTCCATCCTCGTCATGACCACCGAAGTGCTGCGCAACATGCTCCTGCAGACCCCCTCGGAGTTGTGGGACGTGGGCTGCATCATCTTCGACGAGATCCACTACCTGGCCGACCCCGAGCGAGGCACCACGTGGGAAGAGTCGATCATCATGTGCCCCGAGTACGTGCAGCTTGTCTGCCTCTCGGCCACCGTGAGCAACGCCCCCGAGGTGGCCGACTGGATAGGCCGCACCCACCGCCCCATCCACCTCGTGACGCACCTGCAGCGCGCCGTGCCCCTCTCGCTATACTACTTCCTCGACGGGCAGATGAACCTGGTAATCAACTCGCGCGGCCAGCAGGTGGTCGATTTCAACGTGGGCGGGGAGGTGCGCAAGAAGCAGCAGCGAGGCGGCGGCAGGCGCGCTCCCATTCTAGAGGAAGACGTTGGCGGCCGCGAGCGCACAGAGCCGACGCCCCGCGAGGTGGTCGAAGCGCTGGAGCGCGATGACCTCCTGCCCGCCATCTACTTCCTCTTCTCCCGACGCGACTGCGAGGCCGCCGCCGAAGAGTGCGCCATGATGCGCCTGCAAGCGGTGCGCAATCCCCGCACGCTCGAGCAGATCAACGGCGTGCTCGCGAGCTACCTCGAGCGCCTCACGCCGGAGGACCGCCGCATGGAGCAAGTGCAGCAGGTGGCATACCTGGCGCGTCGCGGCTTCGGCTTCCATCACGCCGGGTTGCTCCCTATCCTGAAGCAGCTTGTGGAGGAGCTTTTTGGCAAGGCACTTATGCGCGTGGTGTTCGCCACCGACACCCTGGCGCTCGGCATCAACATGCCCGCGCGCACGGTGGTGATCGGCCGCATGAGCAAGTTCGACGGGGTGTCGCGCCGCCCGCTGCTGTCCAACGAGTTCTCGCAAATGTCGGGCCGGGCGGGCCGCCGGGGCATCGACGAGCAGGGCCACGTGGTCGTGCCGTACTCGCCCTGGGTGACGTTCCAGGAGGCGCTCAACATCGCTACCGGGCCGCTGCACCCGGTGGAGAGCGCCTTCACCATGCGCTACAACTCCGTGCTCAACCTGTGGGACCCGCCCGAGGGAGAGCGCGTGCTGACGGTGATGCGCTCGTCGCTGCTGCAATTCCAGCAAAACCGCAGGCTGCGCGACCTCGAGCAGGAGCTTGAGGAGGAAGACGAGCGCCTGGCCGAAGTGCCCGTCGGCTGCCTGATCGGCTACGACAACGGCGAGGCACTGCTGGACGAGTACGAGCGCCTGGGCAGGGTGGTGGAGGAAGCGCGCCGACGCGAGAAGAAAGCCGCGCAGAACGTACAGTACGTCGAGCTCCAGCGCCTCGGCATCCCCTGGAAGCGCCCCGAGCGCGACGTGCTGCGCCGCGCCTTCCGCAATATGCCCAGGGGCACGCTGGTCCACCTCGAAGGGCAGGGCTGGGCCATCTACCTGGGCCGGGGCCTGGGCGCGGTGGTCGGCCTGTTCCTCGTAGTGGGCGAGCAGGGCGCGGAGCCTGGCGAGGTCGTGCCGCTGTCCGAGTACCGCCACATCGACTACCTTCACGGCACGCCCGTCACGGTCGAGCTGCCTTATCCCCTCACGACCCTTGCCGTGCCGCCCACCGTTCCGCTCAATGAGATGTTGTCGGCCGAGGAGCTGTCGAGCCTGGACGCCGAGGTGGCCCACGCCATCGAGCAGGTGCCCGACCTCGAAGCGTGGATCTTGGAGTACCGTGAGGCGCAGGCGAGCCACTGGGAGGCCGCCGCGGCGAAATCGCGTGCCAACCTGGAAGAAGCGCAGGCCGAAGTGCTTGCGGCCGCCGAGGCCGAGCGTACCCACGTCTGCCACCCGTGCCCCGTGCGGAAGGAGCACCGCAGCTATCGCCGCACCCGCGCCCGCCTGCTGATCGATCGTGACGTCGCCGAGAAGCGCCTGAACGAGCGACGGCGCTTCGAGGAGACGCGCTTGCAGAACATCCTGCGCGGCATCGTGAGTGTGCTGGTGCAGTTCAGCTACATCCGTAAAGGCGAGGCGACGCCCAAGGCCGCCAAGCTGGCCGATGTGTTCGACACAAACTCGCTCATGATCACCGAGATGATCGAGGGCAACTACTTCGAGCACCTCAAGCCCGAGGACGTGGCCGAGGTCTTCTCGTGGTTCGCCTACGACCGCGACATCGACTTTCGCAACCGACTGCTGCTCCCGCGCTACCTGGTCAACCTGCGCCGCGAGCTAGATGACCTGCAGAACGCCATCTTCGCCGCCGAGCGCCGCAACGCACTCAGCCTTACCACCGGCTACAACCCCTACTTCTACGGCGCGGCCCGCGCATGGTGCCGGGGCAGCGCCATCGCGGACCTGCTCGACCAGATGGAGATGTCGGAGGGCGACCTGGTCAGCACGTTCAACAAGACCCTCGACATCATGCGCCAGGTGCGCGACATGCTCGTCAAGAACGATCCCGAACACCACCTGCGCTACGATCTGCAGGAAGCCGACAAGATGATGCGCCGCGGCGTGGTCGAGATGGCGTACACGCTAGGTTTCGCGGGCGCAGGCCCACCCCCGGCCGAGCCGGAGGAAGAGCACGAGATGGATGTGGAGCCGGTGGAGCTT
>DASTEB010000596.1:0-3477 GCA_035710025.1 Chloroflexia bacterium | reverse complement strand
TGCGGGGTCATACCCGCCACCACCAGCACCGCGCTCTTATAGTCCCCCTCTACGCGGAACGCGGCCGTGCCGTCGGGCGCGACCTCTACAGGCTGCACCCCGAAGGTGTCGTCCTCGGCCTGGGTGACTGCGGCGAGGAAGTACCGCTGGGGCAGCTCGTTCGCCACGCGGGCGAACCCGGCGCTCTGCCAGCCCGCATCCGACTCGGCATCGTCCATGAACCCTAGCTCGGGGATCGCGATATCGTCCACGGCGATGCCGCCCGCGTTGTACCCGTCGTCGGTGATGTATTCAAAGCGTAGTTGCATCTCGCCCCCGGCGTACGGGCTGAGGTCAACCCGCTCGCGCAGCCAGCCATTGTTGTCGGCTCCCTCGCGCCCGAGGCTGCTGCCCGAGTAGCCGTTGCCGAAGTTGGTGCCGTTGGGGTTGTCGTCGGTCGAGTGGGTGCCCTTGAGCGTGTCCCAGGTCACGCCGCCGTCGGTGGAGGCCATGACATAGCCGTAGTCCAGGTCGGCCTCGGTATCGAGCCACAGGCCGAACTCGAGCGCGGCCGTCGATAGCCCCGAAAGGTCGAACGTGCGGGTCATGCTGCTGTCTGACAGGTCGCCACGATTGCTCCAGTACACCGACCGCCCGCTCAGCGGCTGCGCGGCGATCACGCGCGTGGTGTCCTGCCCCCTGAACTCGACCTCCAGGGCGCCCTCGCCCGGCAGCAATTCGATGTAGTCCACCCCGTGCTGGGCAACCGTGCCCGTGCGCTCGGCCGGGTAGGATGCCAACGTATCTGAGGGCGACACGCTCACCTCGCGGTCCGGGTAAGACAGCCCCTTCTCGGCGGCGCCCGGCTGCTCGTCCAGCAGGTTGGCGAGCGCCCACCGGCTGAACACATCCTCGAACGACTCGGTGCGGCCCGCGGCGCGCAGCCCGCGCGTGACGGCTTCCCGTCCCTTGCCCTCGGCGTCCACGATGGAGCGGAGGGTGTCGTCGCCCCCGTAGTTGGAGCGCAGGAAGTCGAACAGGAGGAAGGAGGCGCCGTAATTGGCCCGCGAGGCGTCGGGGTTGGCCTGCCAGGCGGTAAGCTGCGTGTCGGGGTTGCGCAGGTAGTCGAAGTCGACCCCGCCCACCTCGTACCCGTTGGCGGTCTGGGCGAGCATCGAGGCGCCCTCGTTGAGCCACACGTCGTGGTCGGGGCTTTCGTGCCAGTGGATCATATGCTGAAACTCGTGGGCCAGCGTGCTGCCCACACCTGCGTACCCGCCGTCTATGTTCGCGTAGATGATCTCGCGCTCGTTCGAGAAGGGGTTGATGGCCCGCGTGTACTCGTCGGCCGAGGAGAAGTAGCCGCCCGCGCCCGGTATGCTGGCGAACAGCACTGTGATGCGGGGGTCGTTGTCCACGCCCGGGGTCCACTCGTTGCCGAACAGGTTGCGGTTGGTGGGGTAGATGCTCCGGTCGAAGTACCGGGCGACCTCCTGAAGCGCGGGCAGGTCAACGGGCTGCCCGTCCTGCACATACCAGTAGGCGTGGTCGGTCACCACGGCGACCTCGGCGGTGATGGTGTAGTAGCGCTTGCCGATGATGTCGTTCAGGTAGAAGCTCTCGCGGTGGCCCACCTCGTAGTTGCCGGGCGGGCGTCCCGTCGTGGTGGGGATGACTTCGTCGGTCTTGAGGCGCAGGCGGCGAGTCAGCGAGTAAAGGTCGCGCGAGGGCACCTCGGCCCGGTCGAGAGTCTGCAGCGCCTGCTCGGCGAGGGACAGCGTGGGTCCCCCTGCGGTTGCCGTGGGCGATACCTCCGCTGCTGCGGTAGCCGTGGCCTGCAGCGGCCCATTCACCCCTCCCGGACCCGAGTCTGTGGTCGTGGTGGGTGAGGGCGCGAGGGCAATGGCGGTTGGCGCGGCAGCGGCAGTAGGGGTAGCGGCAGCGAGGGCGGTGGGCGTGGCGCTCCGTTCGTCCGACACTCTGCCGAGGTAGCTCAGGCCAACGAGCGTGACGAGCACAGCAGCCACCAGCACCAGGCCGATACCGGCCGCGATGGCCGCAAGTCCGCGTTTGGACCGCGGGGGCGGGTCGCCCGAAGGCTCCCACGGTGTATATGACATGAGGTTGGGGTTCTGCTTTCCAGCGCGAGGCTAAGGTGTGGTCGCGGACGCAGGGCACGCGTGCGCGTCCATGAGATTATGCCGGGTTAGGACGGAGGAGTCAAAGTAGGCAGAAGGCAGAAGGCAGAAGGCAGAAGGCAGAGCGTGATGCGTCATGCGTCATGCGTCATGCGTCATGCGTCATGCGTCATGCGTGAGCCTACGGAGACATTGGGCGCTTCGTTTGGCCGTGGTCTCGGCCTAAGACAAGCCCCCGAATGGGGGCGCAGGAATGTAGCCCAGGGTATCACCCTGGGATGGCCGCCTATTTGCTCCCGGCCCGCGAAGGCGGGCTCCGGACCTCAGCTCCGTTGCATGTGGGAAAGCTCCCCTTGCAGGGTTGCCCGCCTAATCCCGCCGCTTCCCCCGGTAGCCCAGCAGCGTCATGCCATTCAGCGTGACGAGCAGCGACACCCCCATGTCGGCGAAGATGGCGCCCCACAGCGGCAGCGCGCCGAAGGCGGCCAGCACCAGCGCGATCGCCTTCACCGCCAGCGACACCGTGATGTTCTGCTTGATCACCGACACGGTGCGGCGGGAGAGCCGCACGGCGTAGTCCAGCTTCGAAAGGTCGTCGCTCATCAGGGCCACGTCGGCTACCTCGAGCGCGGCGTCGGTGCCCGCGATGCCCATCGCGATTCCCACGTTGGCCGTGGCGAGCGCGGGCGCATCGTTCACCCCGTCGCCCACCATCGCGACCGTGCCGTGCTGCTCGCGCAGGTCGCGCACCGCCTCCACCTTCTCGGCGGGCAGCAACTCGGCCCGGTAGCTGTCCACGCCCAGGCTCGCGGCCACAGCCTGCGCCGTACGCTGATTGTCGCCTGTCAGCATGATCACCTGATCCACGCCCGCCGCGTGCAGGTCGGCCACTGCCTCACGTGCGTCCTTGCGCGGGCTGTCGGCTAGCGCGATCACGCCCAGCGTGCGCTCGCGGGTGCCCACCAGCACGGCTGTCTTACCTTCGGCGTGCAGCACGTCGAGCCGCTCCTGCAAGCCGTCGAGCGCGATGCCCTGCTCGGCGAACAGGCGGCTGTTGCCCACGAATATCTCTCGCCCGTCCACCGTTGCGCGGGCGCCCATGCCGGGCAGCGCCGTGAAGTCGCGGGCAGCGGGCAGGTCGCGGCCGGAGCCGTTGTCCTTGCCGGTGCGCGCGGCGTGTACTACCGCGCGGGCCAGAGGGTGTTCTGAGCGCTGCTCGGCGGCGGCAGCGAGCCGCAGTACGTCGGCGGGGCTGTTGCCGTCCTTCGCGTACACGCCCGCCACCTGCGGGCGGCCCTCGGTCAGCGTGCCGGTCTTGTCGAAGGCCACGGCGCGCACCGCGCCCAGCGCCTCCAGCGTC
>DASTEB010000595.1:0-4836 GCA_035710025.1 Chloroflexia bacterium | reverse complement strand
TCCCGGAAATCGCTGTCGCCGGTCATGATGTTACTCTCGTTTGGACGGGCGCGGCGGAGATGGGTGCTTCCGGCCGCTCGATGCCCATGGCGTCCGGCCCTGCGTTGTCGCCCTCGGGCTTTCTTCCTATCAGGATGTATGCGCTCATGTCGCCCTTGCCCCGCACCTGCTCCAGGCGGCGCTCCTCGAATACGTAGCGGTCGCACAGGCGCAGGTAGGTGGCCTCACTGACCTGGATCTGCCCGGGCAGGCCGCGCGACTCCATGCGACTGGCCGTGTTGACCGCGTCGCCGTATACGTCGTAGATGAACTTGTCGAGGCCGATGACCGCCCCGACGACCGGTCCGGTGTTGATGCCGATTCGGATGCGCAGGGGCTCGCCGTTCGGCGCGGTCTTGCCCGCAATGGCGTCCAGCATGCCGAGCGCGACCTCGGCCGTGGCGACCGCGTGGTCGGGGTGAGGCAGCGGCACTCCCGCCACAGCCATGTACGAGTCGCCGATGGTCCTTATCTTCTCCAGGCCGTGCCGCCTCGCCAGCCGGTCGAAGCTGGAGAATACATCGTTGAGCCAGGGCACCATTTCCTCCGGGCCTACGCGCTCGGATAAGGAGGTGAAGCCTACTATGTCGGCGAACAGTATCGTCACCTCGTCGAACGTATCGGCGATCACGCCCGGCTCCTGCTTCAGGCGCTGGGCCACCGGCGCGGGCAGCACGTTCAGCAGCAGCCGCTCGGAGCGAGCTTGCTCGACTCGCAGGGCGTTCATGGCCAGTTCGCGCCGCCGGGCGAAATACCGTGTCAGGGCGAACGCCGTAAGCGACACGCCCAGGATATTCATGGCGAAGATCACTATGGCGAGGGGGGTCGGCACGTCTGCCGCACCGGCCGACAGGTACCCGTCGATTGCGGCCGAAAAGACCGTCAGCCCCACGTACGCGGCGAACCACGGGACGGCCTGCCGCGTGCCGAGGAACAGCAGGGCGCCCAGCGGGGAGGTCAGCGCCCACAGCAAGACCCCGCTGGAGGCCATGAACCCGCCCACTGTCCACTGCAGCAGGAAGGGTAGCATCAGCATCATGAGCGTCTGCACGAAACGGAACGCCACGTACCGCTTGGTGGATATGAAGTAGAGGAGCGAGGCGGTCGAGATGACCTGGTAGGCGAGCGGAATGGCGGCGGCTAGCCACAGGCCGAGGTAGGTGTAGACGGTTACCCAGAAGAATGACAGCAGCGTGATGAGCAGCGACGCATACGTCAGCACCGCCTTGCCCAGGCGCTCCTCCTCCGAATCGTCCGGCAGCGTGCCGGCGTTTGCCAGCGTGTCGAGCCAGCGAGCGACCCGCGCTCTCATGCTGTTCCTCCAGCATCGGTACCGTGCTCGCGGTACCTAATATCTCATCTCCGGTGCATAGATTATAAAGCCGGGGGCAAGGCTCGCGGACAGGCGGCCGGGAAACCGGGGAATTCTCGCGCTGGAGGCGGGAGCGAATAACGCTAGGTGATTCCTGGATCAGGCCCGGGCTTGGCGACCGGAGGCAGCGGTGCGCGCCTGCCGGGGAGGGTCTCGTACATGCGCACGAGCACCACTACGCCCGACGCGACCGTGAGCAGCGCCACCGCGGCGATAGCCATCGGCAGTCCGAGCGCATCGGCCAGCACGCCCGCGAGCAGTGCGCCCGCCGCGTATCCCCCATCGCGCCACAGCCGGTACACGCCCACCGCCGACGCCCTCCACTGCGGGTGGGCTACGTCGGACACCGCGGCGATCAGCGTCGGGTACACCAGCGCTGTGCCCAGCCCGAGCAGCACCATACCGGCGGCCCACGGCCAGAACCCTACCGTGAGCAGCACCACGAAGATGCCCGCGCCCTGCACCCACATGCCCGCGACGATCAGCCCCTTGCGGCCCAGGCGGTCGGAAAGCGCGCCGGTGACAAGCTGCGACAGCCCCCACACGCCCGGATAGATGGCGGCGAGGATGCCCACCTGCTCGATGCCGAGGCCTCCCGCCGCGAAGTACAGCGGGAAGAGGCCCCACGCCAGGCCGTCGTTCAGGTTGTTCACCATGCCCGCCTGGCTCGCCGAGAAGAGCGCGCGGTCCTTCCAGCTTGTGAGGAGCAGGATGTGCGCGAACGACGGCTGCGGTACCTGGCCTGACGTATCGCCTTCGCGAAGCAGAGCAGCCTCGTGATGGGCGTGGCCGTGCGTCTCGCGCACGAAGAACACCGACAGGAGCAGTCCCGCCACCGCGAAGGCCACCCCGAGGTAGAACGGCTCGGGGCGCAGGGAGTAGGCCGCGGCGAGGTACCCTGAGGCCAGCGCCGCCAGCGCCACCGCCACGTAGCCCGCCGCCTCGTTGAGCCCCATGGCAAGCCCGCGGCGGGCCGGGCCAACCAGGTCGATCTTCATGATGATGGTGGTCGACCAGCACAGGCCCTGGTTTACGCCCAGCAGCACGTTGGCCAGCACCACCCACTCCCACGTGGGCGCGAGCATGACCATGAAGGGCACGGGCAGGCCCGCCACCCACCCCGCTATGAGGATTCCCTTGCGGCCCAGGCGGTCGCTCATGCGCCCGGCGAACAGGTTGGCGAGCGCCTTGACTATCCCGAAGCTGACGATGAAGGACAGGAGGGCCGACTTCGAGGCGACACCGAAGTCCTGCTCCGCAAGGAGCGGCAGCACGGCGCGCTCAAGCCCCACCATGCCGCCCACGAAGGCATTGACCAGCACGAGCAGCGCGAACTGCTGCCGGTTGGCCCCGAGGCCGAGGCGCACCCCGCGCGGCGACGGCGCGGGTGATAGCGTCCCGGTGCCCGCAGGTTCGGCGGTCTGTTGGTCAGGCTGTGCGTCCACGATGTGGACCTCAGAATTGCCGGGGAGTTACGGCACGAGCGCCGGGGGCGCGCCACCCGCTGCGGGCACTCCAGGCTCCCAGATGTGGCTCGGCTTGTCGCGGGCGAGCACCGCGAGCTTGACGTGGGCGCAGCCGTCGCGTCCGAGCGGCCCGGCGACGGTGTCGTAGGCGAGAGCGGGGGTGTTGTTGGTGGCCGACAGGTGGGCGAGCCACACGGTGCGAGTGCGGCCGTCCCGCGCAAGCTCGGACACGAGCCGCGCGGTCTCTTCGTTGGGCAGGTGGCCTTTGTCGCTCGCCACGCGCTTTTTCAGCGGCCAGGGATACGGTCCCTTCCACAGCTTCTGCAGGTCGTGGTTCGCCTCGAGCACGAGCAGGTCGGCCGCGGCCAGTGCGTCGCGTATGGTGCCCGTCTCGCAGCCCAGGTCGGTGCAGATGGCGATATGGCGGCCCCCCGCCTCGATCCAGTACCCGGCTGTGTCCGCGGCGTCGTGCGACACGGCAAAACTGCGCACCGTCACCCCTCCGACCGTTATCTCGCGCCCGGTGTGCTGCACGATTCGCTCGGGCAGCGAGCCGAACTGCCACGCTCCTGCCCTGAACGTGCCCTCGGTGGCGATCACCGGCAGCCTGTAGCGCCGGGCCAGCATGCCCGCCCCGCGCAGGTGGTCGATGTGCTCGTGGCTCACGAAGATGGCAGCGAGGTCTGCCGCGTGCACGCCCTTCGCACGCAGGTACGACTCGAGCGTAGAGCCGCTCAGCCCGGCATCAATGAGCAGCTTGACCTCCCCCGCTTCCACGAGGAAGGCGTTGCCCGAGCTGCCGCTGGCGAGCGCGCTGACCCGCACCTGCATCTGCATGTCCATGCCTCAACGATAGTACAAATGTTCGCGGGTGTCAAGGTGGAAAACGTGCGCCCGAGGGCCACTCTTGATATGCTTCAGAATACTTCAACGAAGGACTCGAATCATGACCACAGCACCGCTTACATGGCAAGAAGTATGGGCCAGGCGACTCGCCCGCCACTCGCTGCTGGAGCGCGCGCCCGCCGAGCGCATGGTCGACGTGGTGGGCTCGGTGTGCGGCATACACGCCCAGGTAATGGCAGCAGCCGAGCTTTCGATAGGTGCGCGGGTGGACGGCATCACGCGGCAGGACGTGCGCGCCGCCCTGTGGGAGAAGCGCACGCTGGTCAAGACGGTCGGCCTGCGCGGCACAGTGCACCTGTTCCCGACCGGCGAGCTGCCGCTGTGGATGGCGGCGATGCGCGCACGCTCGGCGCTCGACCCGCAGCTTCACCGCTTCCTGCAACTGGATGAGCGCGAGCTTGCGGCGGTTCTAGATGCCATCGGTGATGCGCTGCAAGGGGAGCGCCTGACGATGAAGCAGCTTGGCGAGCAGGTGGTTGCGCGGGCTGGCGCGTGGGCCGGCGAGGCGACAGACGGGTGGATTGGGACTCTCCCCCGGTGGCGCAAGGCGCTGGGCGAGGCGGCGCACGCCGGGCTGCTGTGTTACGGTCCGCCGCAGGGGAACGAAGTTACGTTCGTCCGCCCCGCAAGCTGGCTGGGAGGGTGGAAGGACGCCGACCCCGACGACGCGTTAGCCGAGGTGTTCCGCCGCTACCTGCGCGCATACGGCCCCGCGACGCCGCGCGACTTCGCCCAGTGGTTCAACATCCCGCCGGCCCCGGCCCGAGAACTTGCGGTAAGGCTCGACGGCGAACTTGAGGAGGTTGACGTCGAGGGCCACCGGGCTTACCTGCTCTCGGGCGACGCGGACGATGCCGGGCACACCGGTGAGATGCCCGTACGCCTGCTCTCTCACTTCGACTGCTACGTGATCGGGTGCCACCCGCGCGACCGTCTGCTCCCGCCCGACTGGGCACAGCGAGTGCCGCCCCGCACCATCCCCAGCACGCTGCAGACGCTGCTTGTGGACGGCACGATCGCGGGGGTGTGGGACCGCAAGGCGAAGGGCAAGCG
>DASTEB010000594.1:0-3696 GCA_035710025.1 Chloroflexia bacterium | reverse complement strand
ATCTATCACCCGGTAGGCTGCGGTGTACGCCTACCTGCGCGTCACCCTCGCGGGCTGCGCGTCATTCGTGATGGGCGATAGAGTTGACATGCTGTTGTGCCTCCTGCATTGGTTGGGCGCTCTGTGCGCCGGGTGGATTTCGCACGCATAGTACAGTGCCTCACTGCGCCCTTGCATCGGTCAAAAGGCTGATATTGCGCCGGGGGCCACTCCGTGAGGGCGATGTCGGCGATCTTCTTGCCGTGCATGAGCAGGGTATAGCCCACGGCGCCGGGAGGGTGAGCGCGCAGCTTGTAGGTTGTGCCGTCCACGATGGCGCGGTAGGTCGGCACGTCGTCTTCGTAGTCGAAGGAGAAGTACCATTCGACCGGCGTCTCACGAAGGCGGCGCAGCAGGCGCCTACGTTGCCACAGCATAGGGTGCTCGGGATCCTCCAGTGGATGTGTGCCGTGCGGCGGGCGCCTAGTCCGCCGGGTCGAGCGTCTTCACCATGGTGAACAGCGGCGTGCCGTGCAGGTCGTGCGGGCCTGTGTCGTCGCGCCGGAAGCCCCAGCGCTCGTACAGCCTGATGGCGCGGTCCAGGAACGGGGTGGTGCTCAGGTACATGCGCTTGCAGCCCTGCTCGCGGGCGTAACGCTCGACGTGCTCCAGAAGCAACTCGCCTATGCGGTGTCCACGGGCCTCGGGGAGCACGGCCATGCTCCTCACGTATAAGCCTTCGTCCCTGGGTGCTGCCGCTACCGTGCCGACTATTACTTTGTTGAGCATGGCAACCCAGGCCGGGCCTTCGTCCATGCGGGCGGCTACGGTGTGCGCCCCAGGCGTGGTCGCGGCGAATGCCGGGGCGGTGTAAGCGGCCCTGTGCGCCAGGAATGAATTGTACAGGACCGAGGCAATGGCCGGGGCATCGGCCGGTGCGGCCTCTCGTATCTCAATGTTCCCTTCCATGCGTGCTGCTGCGGGGCGGAAGCTCCGGCCCGGGCGTCAAGCAGGCTCCCGGTGCCGGGAGAGCCATGCTATCACTTCCTCCGCGTTCTTGTCGGGCGGGAAGACCGGGTAGAACACCTTCACGATGCGCCCTGCGCGAATGATGAGCGTGAGCCTCTTGATCAGGGTCATCGAGTCGGCCGTGAAGGTAGGCAGGCGCAGGGCCGTCGCGAAGGCGAGATCGACGTCGCTCAACAGCTCGAAGGGGAGGTGCAGCCTCTCCACCGCCTCTTGCTGGTAGTCGGTGGTCTGGGTGCTGAGGCCGAACACCTCGGCGCCGAGGGCGCGCAATTCGGCGTGGTGGTCCCTGAACGCGCAGGACTGCGGGGTGCAGCCGCGCGCTCCCGGGATGCTGTCCCAGGCCGGGGGCGGGCCCTGGTCGGGCCGCCCGGTGCGCGGGTAGCAGTACACGACGGTCGTTCCGGGCAGGTGCGCGAGGTCGACGGTGCGGCCCGAAGTTGACCTCAACGGCACCGAGGGAAGCTCCATGCCCGGCAGGTGGTCGCACAGCCCATCGTCCACCGGGACCGGGAGGTCTGTGGGCAGCTCGTAGATGTTGTCACGCCTGGTCATGTTGATGCCTTCGCGGGTTACGTGGTGGGTGCGGATTCGCCCGCAGTTTATACCTCCCCGTTCCCGGCGCGCATCGGTCCTCGGGCCGATATTGCGCCGTGGGCGTCCCGTCCTTTTGGCAGCCGCTTACTGGCCGGATGGTAGGGGCGATTTATGCCTGCGGGGGGGATAATTGGTACAATTATAAGAACGCGCGCCACAAAAAGACTCGCATTCAACCCGGAAGTATAGCAAGAACATTCACGAGGCGTGGGGCAGAAGTCCGCGCCCCGGCGCATACAAAAAGGACGCAATACATATATGGACCCATCAGCATACGGGGGACGCGCCATGTTCCCCCGCGGCCGCTCGAGCGGCAACGGCCGCCAGGACGGCGCGGCATCGCCGCCCCCGCCCGGCCCGCCGCCGCGCCAGACGGACGACGAAGAAGACGCAACCCCTAAGACGTGGGCCGAGCGCCGCGCCCGCTGGAAAGAGCAGGCGTCGGTAACGCTGGCCGGGGCGCCGCGCGCCTTCAGCCTGGTGTGGGCATCGAGCCGGGGTTATACGATAACGCTGGCCGTGCTGTCCGTCCTGTTCGGCGTGCTGCCCGCCGCAACCGCCTGGGTAGGCAAGCTGCTGGTGGATGGGGTGGTGGCCGCGATGCAGGCTGGCGGGCAGGGCGGCACGACCACCTACGTGATCGAGCTTGTGGTGCTGCAGTTCGGCTTGCTCGTTGGCACGTCGCTGCTGCAGACGGTGCGCAACATCAACCAGCAGGCGCTGCAGGAATTGACCGCGCGGCGCGTGCAGCTGATGGTGATGGAGCACTCGAACAGGCTCGACCTGTCGTTCTACGAGAACCCCACCTTCTACGACGCGCTCCAGCAGGCCCAGCGCGAGGCGGGTTTCCGTCCCACCCAGATGGTCGAGCAGGCGTTCGGCCTGATTCGCTCGTTCATCACCTTCGCCAGCCTGATCGTCCTGATCGCCAGCCTGGGCTGGTTCGTGGCACTTGCCGCGCTGCTCGCGCCGATCCCTGCGTTCATCGCGCAGTCGCGCTACGGCTGGAGGGGCTTCCTGCTGTCGCGCCGCCAGTCGCCCGACCGCAGGCGCATGTCGTACTTCCTCGACCTGCTGACCAAGGACACCTACAACAAAGAGATCAAGCTGTTCGGGCTGGGCGAGCATTTCATCAAGAGGTGGGAGGAGATCTCGATCCGCTTCTACAAGGAGAACCGCGCCCTGGTCAAGCGCCGCTACCTGATGGGCTTCGCCTGGGGCTCGCTAAGTATCATCGTAACCAGCGGCACCTACCTGTACGTAGCTCTCGGCACTATCGCGGGGCGGCTCACGCTGGGCGATCTCACGTTCTACACGCAGGCCGTGGTGCAGGTGCAGACGGCGCTGAGCAGCATCCTCGACGGGTTCTCGGGCATGTACGAGAACAGCCTCTACCTGAACAACCTCTACTCCTTCCTCGACTACACGCCCGCCATACGCTCGGACCCCAACGCGCTCAAGGTGAAGCTGCCGCTCACCGAGGGGCTGGAGTTCCGCAACGTCACCTTCACCTACCCGGGCAAGAGCGAGCCTGCCCTGCGTAACGTCAGCTTCAGCATCGGCCCGACCGAGGCCGTCGCGCTGGTGGGGCAGAACGGGGCGGGCAAGACCACCATCGTCAAGCTGCTCACGCGCCTGTACGACCCCGACGAGGGGCAGATCCTGCTGGATGGAGTTGACATAAGGGAATACGACCTGGAGAGCCTGCACGCCACCATCGGCGTGATCTTCCAGGACTACGTGACCTATTTCTTCTCGGCTCGGGACAATATCGGCGTGGGCCGCCTGGAGGAGCTTGACAACATGGCGATGGTCGAGGCCTCGGCCGAGCGCAGCGGGGCCGACCGCGTGATCGAGCGCCTGCCCAAGGGCTACGACACCACGCTGGGCCGCTGGTTCGACGAGGGCTACCAGCTTTCGGGCGGGGAGTGGCAGAAGGTGGCGCTGGCCCGCGCGTTCATGCGCGACGCCGCCATACTCGTGCTCGACGAGCCGACCGCAAGCCTGGACGCCCGGGCCGAGTACGAGATATTCGCCCGCATGAAGGAGCTTTCGCAGGGCAAGATGACGGTGTTCATCAGCCACCGCTTCTCC
>DASTEB010000593.1:0-4830 GCA_035710025.1 Chloroflexia bacterium | reverse complement strand
GTTGGACAGCGCCAGCCCCTCCTTGGGGGCCAGCACCGCCGGTTCGAGGCCCGCGCCGCGCAGCGCCTCGCCCGCGCCCACCCACTGCCCGCGCCACTCGGCCTTGCCCTTGCCCATCATCCCCAGCGCCATGTGCGACAGCGGCGCGAGGTCGCCGCTCGCCCCGACGGAGCCTTGCTCGGGCACGAGGGGGTGTACCCCGGCGTTCAGCATGGCGTAGAGCAGGTCGAGCGTCTGCGGCCGGATGCCCGAGTAGCCGAGCGACAGCGTGTGCGCCCGGCACAGCATCATCGCCCGCACCGCCTCGGCCTCAAGCGCAGGCCCGACCCCCACGCACTGGCTCAGGATCAGGTTGACCTGTAGTTGGGCCAGGTCGTCGGGCGGGATCACGCGGTCCTTGAACGCCCCGAACCCGGTGGTGATGCCGTACACCACCTCGCCCCGCTCGACTATGCGGTCAACGATGGCGCGCGACGCTTCCACGCGCCGCCGGGAAGCGTCCGACATGGCGACCGTGCGCTCGGCGCTGCCGCTGGAGGGGTCGCGGGTCGAACGGGCGATGTGGGCGACGTCCTCGGGGGTGAGGTTCTTGCCGTCCGAAACGAAACCGGGCTGGGTGTGCATGGTGAAGTACTACCTCGTTGTAGTTCTAGGCAGAGGGCTGCTTGCTGAGGAAGGTCACGACCCTCGACGCCACGTCCTCGGGGGCGAGACCGTCGGTGGGGATGTACAGGTGGGCGTGCTCGCGGGCGTGCGAGAGGCGCTCGTGCTCCACGTCGAGCAGGGCCGGGCGCCAGCGGGGCCGCCCGCGCGCCCTGATGGTGTGCACCGACGCGTCCAGGTAGACCAGCACGTCGGGCCGCGAGCGCTGCCACAGGTAGGGCACGTAGGAGTGCTCCTGCGACACGGCGCGTGCGTTGTACCCGCGCTCCTTCAACGAGCGCACCAGCGTCGACTTACCCGACGAGCACACCCCCACCACGACGATACGGCGCGGGTCGGTGTAGGTCTGCCGGGTGCGCGCCGGGCGCTGTAGCACGGGAGAAGAGGAGACGGCATCCGGCGCACCGGTGGAACCTGTCAACCGGGGCCAGCGAGCATGGCGGTAGTCGGTATCGGAGGGCGGCGAAGGAGGCGCGAAATGGTGGTCAGGGTCCCCCGACGTCGACGCCTTGCTCTCGCTCATGTTGCCTCCTACCTGCGCTGTGCTCTCGCGCCCATAGTAGCAACAGCCCTCGCAGCCTGTCAAGCGGGCTGCGCGATTGAACCGCAGAGACGCAGAGGGCGCAGAGGTAACGCAGAGATATGTATTGGGCGTCGTACTTAGGGTAGGTTGTTTGGCCACGAAGAACACGAAGGGAACGAAGAGCACGAAGTCACTGTTTGGGCAGGGCCGAAAGCGAACCGGGCAACCGCGCCCAACAATTAACACCTTTGCGGCCTTTGCGCCTTTGTGTTCAACATTAACCTCTCTGCGTTCTCTCCGTGTCCTCTGCGTCTCTGCGGTTCAATAAATACTTTGCGTCTTAGCGCCTTTGTGTTTCAATAGGGGCAGGGACGCGAGACGAAGCTGCCCGGGGAGATTGAGATGCCTGCTATCGAGATTGTGGTTATCGTGTTGTTGATCCTGGCGAACGGGTTCTTCGCCGGGTCGGAGATCGCCGTCGTGTCGGCGCGCAAGGGGCGGCTGCGGCAGCGTGCCGAGGAGGGCAACCGCGGGGCCGGGGTGGCGCTGGAACTGGCCGAGAACCCCAACCGCTTCCTGTCGACCGTGCAGGTGGGCATCACGCTGATCGGCACGTTCGCCGCTGCGTTCGGCGGCGCGAGCCTGGCCGAACAGCTTGAGGGCGCGCTCAGCACGGTGCCGGGGATCGCACCGTACGCCCCCACTATCGCGCTGGTGGCGGTGGTCGCGCTGATCTCGTACCTGTCGCTTATCCTGGGCGAGCTTGTGCCCAAGCGCATCGCACTGCAGAACGCCGAGGGCATCGCGAGCACCATCGCGCCCATCATGCGGTTCGTGGCGAAGATAGCAGGCCCTATCGTCAGCTTCCTCACCTTCTCTACCGAGGCGGTGCTGTGGCTGCTGAGGCGACACAACGTGGAGGAGACGGCGGTCAGCGAGGAGGACGTGATCGCGCTGGCCCGCGAGGGCGTAGCCGAGGGCACGCTGGAGGCCGCCGAGCACCAGATGATCACCAACGTGTTCGAGCTGACCGACCGCACGGTGCGCTCGCTCATGACGCCGAGGACCGAGGTGCACGCCATCGAGGTCAACACGCCCGTCGCCGAGGCGCTGCAGGCTTTCATAGCTTCGGGCCACTCGCGCCTGCCTGTGTACGACGACACGCTGGACAACGTCGTGGGCGTGTTGTTTGCCAAGGACATGCTGCGCGCCTGGCGTCAGCCGGGCGGCGTTAGCCTGGCCTCACTGTTGAGGCAGCCGGTGTACCTGCCCGAGGGGCAGCGGGCCGCGGCGGCCCTGCAGCAGTTCCGCGAGAAGAACAGCAGCATAGGGATAGTGGTGGACGAGTACGGGCAGGTCGAGGGCATAATCACGGTGGGCGACATCCTGGCCGAGATCACGGGGGAGATGGGCGACGAGTACGGCAAGGTGGAGCCGCAGATCGTGAGGCGCGAGGACGGCAGCTACCTGGCAGACGGCCTTCTGCCGGCGAGCGACCTGCTGGACTACATTGACCTTCCTGAGATCGAGGAGATGGCGCGCGAGCATCACTTCGATACGCTCGCGGGGCTGCTGTTGCTGCTGTTCGGCCGCATACCGGCCGCGGGCGACACCACCACCTGGCAGGGCCATACCTTCGAGGTGGTCGACATGGACGGCAACAGGATCGACAAAGTGCTGGTCCGAGCAACCGATCGCACGCCGACCGAACAGAGCGAGGGCGCCCTCGCCATGGGCGCCGTCCTCCCGCCCGCCGAAGACGACTCGGCGCCCGAAGAGTGAATTGTTGAACACAAAGGCTTTATTGTTTGAACCGCAGAGACGCAGAGGTCGCAGAGATTACGCGGAGATTCTATTGTGGCATGGTAGCCAAGATAACTGAGGTACCAATCCCCAACAATTACTCTGCGTACTCTCTGCGTGCTCTGCGTCTCTGCGGTTCAATTGTTCCATCCTTTGCGGCCTTTGCGCCTTTGTGTTCAATCATTCCTTTGACGGCGTAGCGTTGTTTCGCTACAATGCCCGCATGGAAGGTAACGTGGGCCGGGGGCTGCCGCTGCATATAGCGCGCGCTTTGCAGGCGGTGGATGGGGCGTGCTCGTCGTCTGACGCGGGCGACGGCGGGGCGGCTTGCCTCGACGCGTCATTGGGGCTTGCGGACGCGCTCACGTATTACGTGGGTGCGGTGGCGGTGGCGCAATACTCGCAGGCGGTGTACACCGAGCGCATAGAGCCCGACCCGACGCTCAATCGGAGTCTGCGCAGCCTCAGGCGGGTGCTGCCCGGGCAGTGGCTCGGGTGGGCGGCTCGGGGGCTGGAGGCGTGGCCTGGCGGCCCGGTCGCGGGGATGGCCGAGTGGTACCTGACGCCCGTTGGGGGCGACATCGCCGGGGCATACGAAGCTCTCCGGCGGCTGATGGCCGAGCACCTCAACTACGCGGGCGACTACGGGCCGCGCGACGAGGTGTCCCCTCGCCTGCTGCTGGAGATGGTGGACCAGTACGGCATCCGCCGCGCCAAGACGCCCGCCGAGAGCCTGCCTGCAGACTTCGACGCTCAGGTCGCGGACACCATCCTGCCGGGGCTGCGGGCGGCAATCGAGAGCGCGGGCTTCATGAGCGAGTACCCACTGTACGCACCCCAGCAGAGGCAGCTTCTCATGGGCACGAGCCCCACCACCCCCATGCCGCCCATGAGCGCGCCCGACGAGGCCGAGGCGACCATCCTCGCGTACCCGCCGGGCGAGCCGCCCGACTACACCAAGCGTCCAGACCTCACGGCCGAGCGGCTGCCCCTGTTCCCGCTCGACCCGCTGCTGGCCTACCTGCGCTGCGAGCAGTGCGGCACCTACCGGGTGGCCGCGCTGAGCGAGGTGGCGGGCGGCGTGCCTACCTACCTCGGCCTCGACCCCGACTGCGGCCATCTGCTCAACCCGGCCGCCGAGCCTGCGTTATCATGACGCTAAGCGGACACCAACCCCTAACCCAACCACAGGAGCCTGCAAAATGGGCGTGATATACGATGCGATAGAGGACTTCTTCAAGAAGGACGAGTGGCCCGCCGTGCCGATACAGGGGCAGACCGCCATCAGCGTCAACTTCCGGGGGAAGAACGGCCAGTGGACATGCTACGCCAAGGCCGACGAGGAAAAGCAGATCGCCATGTTCTACTCGTACTGCCCCGTCAAGGTGCCCGAGGACAAGCGCCCCATCATGGCCGACTTCCTCACCCGCGCCAACTACGGCCTGTATATCGGCAACTTCGAGATGGACTACAACGACGGCGAGGTGCGCTTCAAGACCAGCCTGGACGTGGAAGGCGACAGCCTTAGCTACGACCTGATGAAGCGGCTGGCCTACAACAACGTCGGCGTGATGGACCGCTACCTGCCCGGCATCATGCAGGTGACCTATGGTGGCGCGTCGCCCCAGGAGGCTATCGCCAAGGTCGAGGGGAGCTAGCCCAGCCCGGCCTTGAGCAGCATGATGCGCTCGTAGGACTGCTCGATGCGCGAGGCGGGGACCGCGCCCGAGGCCACCAGCGCCTTGATAATCGCCACGGTGCGCGCCGCCGTGTTCACGCCGTACAGGCTGCCGCTTCCGATGGTGATGATGTCGACCCCGGCCCTGACGGCTAGCTCTACC
>DASTEB010000592.1:0-7292 GCA_035710025.1 Chloroflexia bacterium | reverse complement strand
ACCAACGACGACCCGCAGTTCCAGATCGCCGTGATCGAAGAGGCGATGTACAACTTCCACCGCTACTTCTTCATCATGCCGATCCTGGCCCGCTTCGAGCTGGAGATCCACTCAATGGTGGAGCGGGGCGAGGCGCTCACGGCCGACAAAATGATCACGCTGATGGCCGAGATGTTCCGCGAAGGCTACGGCCCCGAGGTCGAGGTGGACGAGCAGCGCGTGGGCATCACCTGGGCGCAGTTCTCCATCCACATGTACCTCAACTATTACGTGTACCAGTACTCCACCGGCATCTCGGCGGCAAACGCGCTGGCCAAGCGCGTGCTGACGGGCGGGCCGGAGGCGGCCGAGGACTACAAGAAGTTCCTCAAGGCGGGAGGCTCGATGTTCGCGCTCGATGCGCTGAAGCTGGCGGGCGTGGACATGGAAAGCCCCGAGCCTATCGAGGCGGCCTTCGACATCCTGGAGGGCTACGTCGACCGGCTGGAGAAGCTGGCTCTGTAGGGACAAGCGAGAAGGGAACGAAGGGGCACCTCATACAGGGTGCCCCTTCCGCATTGTGCCGCTAAACTTCGACCTTCTTACCAATGGCGGTCGAGGCGAACAGCACGAGCGTGCAGCCAACCGGGAATGCAACCTCGTTCACAACCCACACCAGGATCGAGGAGAGCGACTTTGTCACGCCCGGGTTGAGGAACATGATCAGGCTGCCGAATACCAGCCCGATGACGAGGCCCACGCCGATGTAGCTGAGGACGGTCGAGCGGGGCTGCTTCTTCAGCCAGAAGATGGCCAGGCCCAGGATCATATACTCCACACCCCTGATGCCTCCCGCCAGCAGCGGCGAGATAGGATCGGCGGGCTGGGCGATGTTCATGAGGTCTGCCGTGCCCTTGTGCAGGCCCCGCGCCACGGCAAAGGCCAGCGGCGCGCCCAGCAGACCGCTCAGGCCGAGCAGCAGCGGGCGGCTGTTCTCGGCGAGCGTGTCGCCGATGGCAAGCCCGGTGCACACCAGCACCGACCACGACACCCTGTTCACAAGCTCGGCGGTCGCCGCATCCATTGTGAATGCCCCCAGCCGCGCGGCCACCAGAAAGGCCTCCATCACCAGCCCGAGAGCGATGGACAGCCACACCACGCGCGTGAGCGTCGTGCGCAGTTGTGACGGCTTGTCGCGCAGTCCCTTTACCCGCACCGGACGGACCCTGGTTTTCGGCTGTTTGCCGGTATTCTGTTCGTTCGTTTTTATTGCCTGTTCTTGCTCCATAATGTGCCTCCACTCCTGAATACGGTGCCGCTTTCCAGGGCGTAATTCGAGAGCGACGGCAGTGAGCATACAGTCTAGCCCGGCAGACGGGGCAAGGCATCGTCGGAATGGCCTAGAGGGCGGTGCTCCAGGGGGCTTATCGCACTATTATCGCGATTATGGCCCGGGAGGCAAATGTGGTACAAATAGGGCAGAAATGTACTCACTCTTCGTGTTCGGATCGCTGGCGCTGACGGCCGGGCTTGCCTGGGCCACCTATCAGAGCGGGCGGCTGCTGCGTTCGCTGCCCGTGCGCGAGAACCTGTTGCTCGCCCCGGTGGAGAACGCCGTGAAGGGCGCGCTGGTGCTGGCGTGCGTCGGATTGGCGATGTTGAGCGGCGCGTCGGCCGAGCAACTCGGCTGGGCGCCCGCAAGCCCTCTGCGCGACGTCGGCCTGGGCATCATCGTCGGCCTGCTGACTCAGCTTGTGGCCAACTCCGTGACGCTGCTCGCGATCAAGCGCTTGGGCAAAGAGATATACTCGCCCGTGGTGATGCGCAACATCATGCCGCGGACCCGGGCCGAGTGGGTGCTGGTGCCCGCCGCGCTCGCCCTCGCCGTGCTGCTGGAGGAGCTGTTGTTCCGGTCGCTGCTGGTGGGCGCGCTGGGCCAGAGCCTGCCGGTGTGGCTGCTCGCGGCGGTGTTCGCGGCCGTGTTCGGGCTGATGCACTCGCCTCAAGGCTCGCTCGGCATCATCATGACCGGCATCATGGGCTTCTGGCTGAGCGCGCTTTTTATCTGGTCGGGCAGCCTGCTTTTGCCCCTCACCGCGCACTACGTGATCAATCTCCTGCAGCTGCTCAAGGCAAACGACAGGCGCGAGTGGCTGGAGGAGTACGAGAACGCCTGACCGTACGCCGGTCGCATTCACTGTAAAATGCCCCCACGACGAACGTTCCTTATGCGGCACGTCAAGTTCGAGGTGCCGTCCCCCGAGGTAGCCGAGAAGTACCTGCGCGTGTGGCACTCGGGCGACCTGTTCCACAGGCCTGAGACGTTCCCACGCATCAGTTCGCCCGGCCTGTTCGGCAACGACCACCCGCTCGAGATCGAGATAGGGTCGAACACGGGCGAGTACCTGTGCGCGCTGGCCCAGGCCAACCCCGGGCGCAATTACGTGGGGGTCGAGATCAGCCTGAAACCGGCGTACGTGGCGGTGAACCTGGCGGCTTCGTTGCGGCTGGATAATATCGTGTTCGTCAAGGCGCCCGCGCAGGACATCTACCGGCTGATACCGGACGAGGCGCTGTCGGCGGCTCACATGCTCTTCCCCGACCCGGCCCTGCACCCCAAGTTCCGCAAGCGCCGCCTCTTCGGCCCGGCCTTCCTCGACGTGATGCACCGCGCCCTCGCGCCGGGAGGCACCATCACGCTCGTGACGGACAAGCCCGAGGTGTTGGCCTACGCGCTCGAAACGGTGGAGGCCGACCCGCGCTTTCAGCGCCTGCACGAGGAGCCGTACCTGCTAGGCTTCGACTCGCCCCGGAAGACCCGCTACCAGCGCTACTGGGAGCGCCACGGCGGGGCGATCTACAGGGTTGAATTGAGGCGGCAGCTGCCACCAGCCCCCATCGGGGGCGCAGGAATGTAGCCCGGGGTCGTTTGAGTTGGCCGGTCGTTTTCGAGCGCAGGTCTCTAACGCGCTCGAGTCTTCGCACCGCACGCCGCTATCCCCAATCACCCCGCCCGATAGCGGCGGACACGCGACGCGCGGCCGTCAAGAGCCCTGTGCCACTTCACCGCGGCCTCGGTGCGCGTGTGGACACCCAGCGTGCCGTAGATGTGCGTCAGGTGCGACTTGACGGTGTTGCGCGTGATGTTGAGCGTGTCGGCGATCTCGGTGTTGGACCTGCCGTCGGCGAGCAGGCTCAGCACCTCTTCCTCCCTGCGCGTAAGCCCGGCGATGCGGCCCTGCTGCGGAAGGTAGATGCGCTTGCGCGGCCTGTGTTTGCGGACCTGAGTTGTGTGCATAGACGCCGTGGCCTCACTTTCGGGCGATTGCGGGAAGTTACTACGCTCAGTATATAGAACTAATGTTCGGAAATCAAGCACCCAAATGGGTGATTTTTCCAGAACATTCCTCCTTGCCGGCCTGCCGCCGGCTCGCCCGGAACCACCCCCGGCCGCCTGACCGGATCAGATGTACACACAAAGTAGTAGCGCGACCCCGTACCCCCGACCCAGCAACCGGCACCCCCTTGTGCTTAGGCGCCTATCACCCGCCCAGACGATTACGCAATGTAGGCACGGCGCGATAATGAGAGCGACGGCGAGAGTCTAGCCTGTCCCATTTGTCGCTTGATCCGAACACGGCGGCCGGCACTCGAGGGACCATCGCCCAACAACAAAGCAAGCATATCAGCGTAAAACGGCACACAGGCATAGTATTACGCGGCACTGACAAAGAGGAGACACAGATGTCCACTTTCAATTACAGGTTGAAGGCAGCGGCAGGCACCATGGGTATAGCCCTGGTGGCCCTTCCGTTGTTCGCGCCTTTCGCATCGGCCCAGACGCCGATGATCGACCCGGCATTCGACCGGGTCTGGAGCCGCACCGACAAGCCGGTGCAAGATAGAGTAGCTGCCCGCACGTGGATGTGGGGCCCCACGCCCTTCCACGCGGGCTACGAGCCTTATCTCGAGGGGCCGGGCGGCCAGCACCTCGTGGAATACTTCGACAAGAGCCGCATGGAAATCAACAACCCCGCGGCCGACCGCAACTCGCCCTGGTTCGTTACCAACGGCCTGCTCGTGGTCGAGATGATGTCGGGCCGCCTGCAGACGGGCAACGCCTCGTTCCTGCAGACCACCCCTGCCGGCATCCCCGTGGCGGGCGACACCTCCACCAGTCTCAACACCCCCACCTACGCTTCGCTGGCCTCGTTGGCCTCGCTGCAGGGCAACAACCGCTTCCCCGACCGCACAGGCCAGCCCATCCGCGAGGGAGTGACCCGCAGCTCCGGCGTGGGTAACGTGGACAACCTGGGGGGCTTCGCTAAGTACGGCGCGTACGAGCCTACGCTCGGCCACAACATCGCCGACGTCTTCTGGCGGTTCATGAACCAGCGCGGCGTCGTCTACACCGGCGGCCGCTACGGCGAGGACGTACTGGTAGACTGGGTGTTCGCGATGGGCTTTCCCATCACCGAGCCTTACTGGATGCCGATCCGCGTGGGCGCCGAGGAGCGGTGGGTGCTCGTGCAAGCGTTCCAGCGCCGCATCCTCACCTACTCGCCCCACAACCCCGAGGGCTGGAAGGTCGAGATGGGCAACGTGGGCCGCGCTTACTACGATTGGCGCTACGCCCAGACCCCGCCCCCGGCGGCAACTCCTAAGCCAGGGGCCAGCATCAGCATCGAGCCGCGCCAGGGTAACGTGGCAACCGAAATCGCCATCTCCGGGCGCAACTTCCCGGCGCACACGGCAGTGCTGATCGGCGTGGAGAAGGCCTCGGCCAACTACTTCCGCAACATCGGCAGCCTGGGCACCGACGCGAACGGCAACTTCTCGGGCCGCATCAAGCTGCCCGCGGACGCTTCGACCCTGGGCGAGGTAACGATCACAGCCGCCGCGGCTAACGGCGCGGTGCGTGCTTCGGCCAACTTCCGGCTGAGCTACGACCCGCAGATCACGGTTACTCCTAAGACGATGGTGGTGACCAACGGCGTGCTCGACGTCAAGGGCACCGGTTTCCCGGCGCGCATCAACGTGCGGCTGGGCCTGTACTTCGACGGCGCCAATGCGGTCGAGTACCGCGCCAACGTGCGCACCAACGACAACGGCGAGTTCCAGGGCAATCTGCCTGTCGGACAGCGGCCCGTGGGCGCTCGCTTCCAGGTGATCGCACTGGGCGACGGCGGCTACGAAGCCACCTACGTCCCGCGCATAACGGTAATCGCTCAGCCCGGCCTGGCAGTAGAGCCTGCCACCGGCCCAGTGAACCAGTTCGTAACGCTGTACGGTTGGGCATGGCCCGCAGGCACCCAGCTGACCGTCGGCACCCGCGGCGGCAACGGCCAGGGTGAGGCGCTCCTGCCGAGCCCGGTGCTGGTGGACGGCAACGGCTCCTTCGCGGTGCGCGTACACATCAACGCCGGATACGGCAACCAGCGCGAGGTCAAGCTGTTCGCCATCGAGCCGCAGAGCACTGTGCGCGTCGAGACGACCTACCTCGTGGTAGCGCCCGTACCCCCGACGCCCACTCCTCTGCCGGCCAACCCGACGGTGGGCGTCAGCCCGGCCGTGGCCGCGGTGGGACAGACGATCAGCGCATTCGGCAGCCGCTGGCCGGCGGGCGCGACCGTGACGGTTGCCCTGTCGAACGCGGGGGCGCAGGAAGTAGTGGCTAACGGTGTGGCCGACGGCGCGGGCAACTTCTCGGCGGCGTTCGTGCTCTCGCCCAGGTGGACCGGCGCGGGCCACGTCACCGTGACGGCAAGCGCGGGCGGCGGCCTGATCGCCACCACGACGCTGCACATCAGCTCGGGCGGCGGCGGCGGCATCGTGGAGAGCGGCCTGCCGATGGACGTGACCACGTACCGCGGCCCGACCGCGGCCTACGTAAAGGTGAGCGGCGCGGGCTGGCGTGCGGGCAAGGTGGTTGACTTCACGGTCGTGTCGGCCGACGGCGCGATCAACGTACCGGTAGGCTCGGCCACGGTGAAGGGCGACGGCACCATGCAGTTTGCCTTCGCGGTCGCCCAGCCGTGGGCCAACCGCACCGACCTGGGCGTGGCCGCGGCCGCCCGCGACGAGTCGACAAGCTCGCTGCGCAGGCTGCCGGTGTCCGACCTGGTGAAGGTGAACGGCGGCACGTACAACGTGCGCGGTGCCAACTGGGCGCCCAACGCCGACGTGGTGGTGGTCGTTCGGCCCGACTCGGGCGGCGAGCAGACCATCGGCGGCGCGAGGGCCGACGCGAACGGCGCGCTCAACTTCAACGTTGAGGTGCCGAGGGTGGACGCCCGCTCGTACATCGTCGAAGTGCGCACGCACAGCCGCCCGGCAGGCAACTACCACGCACAGTTCGAGTTCATCAGGTAGACCTGGACACAGGCCTCCCGAACACGGGCGCAAGCAGGGACACTCGCGATGGGTGTCCCTGTTTTCGTGCTACTCCTCTCGTGTGAGTGCGCGCAACAGCGCGACCATCCAGCTTGCCAGCACCGAGGTGACCAGGATGATGGTGGCGAGGATGACGAAGATGTCGCCCAGCACGCCGAAGTAGAACAGGGCAGCCGTGAGCAGCAGGCCGACGAGCGCCACCCGCGAGAACGAGCGGATCGTTGCGTACAGGTTGTCTAGCTGCTGGCGCATGGCGGTTGCCGGGCCGGAAGTGGGGTATCCGGCCCGGCTAGCTTACCACACGGCAGGCTCCGGCGTCAGGGACCGCAGTTGGAGAAAAAGGTATTGCTCGCGATCTTCGAGGTCTGCCCCCTGGTGAGAGGGTTGTTTGGGCGGAAGTAAGACCTGTTCTCCGCATCGCACGGCTCGTTGGGCACGCTGCCGCACGGATAACCAGACATCGCACCGGGTCTGTTGAGAAGCAGCCGCTCGACGAACAACCAGAACGTGTGGCCCGGCGGTAAATCCGCGAAAGTATACTGCTCGGGCGGTATGTTGGTGGCGAACCCGGCGGCGTTGCTGATGATCTTGGTCAGCTGGCCTCGCGTAGCGCCGTTACCAGGGCGGAAGTAAGGCCTCTGCTGGTCGTCGCACGGCTCGTTGGGCCCGCCGCACGGATAACCGGCCATGACCTCGCGGCCGGCAAGCCGTTCCACCGATACCCAGAAGGTAGAGCCGTACGGCACATCGGTGAACGTCCACTGACTCGGCGGGATCTCGTCGTCGAAGCCCGCCGACTCAGACACGATCTTGGTGACCTGACCTCGGGTGACGAAAGCGTCGGGGCGGAAATAGGGGTCGCCGTTCGAGTTGCACGGCTCGCCCGGCCCGCCGCACGGGTAGCCCGAAACGATGCCCCG
>DASTEB010000591.1:0-2999 GCA_035710025.1 Chloroflexia bacterium | reverse complement strand
CCATCTTCGGCGAGAAGGCCCGCGACGTGCGCGACACGTCCCTCCGTGTCCCCCACGGCGAGAAGGGCTGGATCGTCGACGTGAAGGTCTTCACCCGCGAGCAGGGCGACGATCTGCCGCCGGGCGTCAACCAGGTCGTGCGCGTCTACATCGCGCAGAAGCGCAAGATCTCGGTGGGCGACAAGATGGCGGGCCGCCACGGCAACAAGGGCGTCATCTCGCGCATCCTGCCTATCGAGGACATGCCCTTCCTGCCCGACGGCACCCCCGTCGACATCATCCTCAACCCGCTCGGCGTGCCCCACCGCATGAACATCGGCCAGATACTGGAGACCCACCTGGGCTGGGCCGCCGAGAAGCTGGGCTACAAGGTCGCCACCCCCGTGTTCGACGGGGCGAGCGAGGAGATCATCCACACCGAGCTTGAGCGCGCCGGCCTGCCCCGCGACGGCAAGGTGGAGCTGTACGACGGGCGCACCGGCGAGAGGTTCGACAACCCGGTCACCGTGGGGCAGATATACATGCTCAAGCTGGCGCACCTGGTGGAAGACAAGATCCACGCACGGTCGACGGGCCCGTACAGCCTGGTGACGCAGCAGCCGCTGGGGGGCAAGGCGCAGTTCGGCGGGCAGAGGTTCGGCGAGATGGAGGTGTGGGCGCTGGAGGCCTACGGCGCGGCGCACACCCTGCAGGAGATGCTGACCGTCAAGTCGGACGACGTGATGGGCCGGGTGAAGACGTACGAGTCGATAGTGAAGGGCGAGAACATCATGGAGGCCGGGGTGCCCGAGTCGTTCAAGGTGCTGGTGAAGGAGTTGCAGTCGCTCGGCCTGAACGTGGAGGTGCTGACGGAGGACGACGTGCCGGTGCAGCTGGCCGAGGACGCCGCGGCCGACATGCTCTCCGAGCTCGAGGGCATCAACCTGAGCGGCTTCGAGGCCGACGAGAGGGAACGTATCTAGTGATGCGTGATGCGTGATGTGTGATGCGCAAGGGAGGCAAACAGGCCGGGTAGTGCGTAACATGCTCGGCCTCGAAGCCGACGAGAGAGAACGTATCTAGGTGCTAACAGGAGTACGGACCGGGGAGCGTGGCACCACGCAGCGCCCTCCCCGGCGCCTGGCCCCCCGCTAAGGTAGTGAGGAACAAATGCTAGAAGTAAACAATTTCAGCGCGATACGGATAAGCCTGGCCTCGCCCGAGAAGATCAAAGAGTGGTCGCACGGCGAAGTCACCAAGCCCGAGACGATCAACTACCGCACGCTCAAGCCCGAGCGCGACGGCCTGTTCTGCGAGCGCATCTTCGGCCCGACCAAGGACTGGGAGTGCTACTGCGGCAAGTACAAGAGGGTGCGGTACAAGGGCACCATCTGCGACAAGTGCGGCGTCGAAGTCACGCGGTCGCGGGTGAGGCGCGAGCGGATGGCGCACATCACGCTGGCCTCGCCGGTGTCGCACATCTGGTACGTAAAGGGCACGCCCTCGCGCCTGGGCCTGCTGCTCGACATCTCGCCGCGCAACCTGGAGCGAGTGCTGTACTTCGCCACCTACATCGTGACCAACGTCAACGAAGTAGAGCGCCAGGGGCAGATCGAGGCGGTGCAGGCGGCGGCCGAGAAGCGGGTGGAGGAGATCGGCGAGCGCACCGCGCAGCGCATCACCGAGCTGCAGGAGGGCTTGCAGGAAGAGATCGAGGAGATCAAGACGTCGGCGCAGGAGTCGAAAGTGGCGCTCGACGCCGACCTGAAGACGGCGAAGAAAGAGATCGGGTCGCAGACGCGGGCCATCGAGCGGCAGTTGAAGAAGATCATGGGGCAGGAAGCGCCCGAGGACGTGTACCTTGCCGGGTCGACCACGCCGGTGGTGGGCGCGGGCGAGGTAGTGAGCGAGGAGACGATCGCCCGGCTCAAGACGATCTCGGAGAGCTACCTGTCTGACATGCAGGAGAACATCCGCCGCCAGAGCCAGCACTCGCAGGACGTGGAGGGGGCGACGCGAGACCAGCGCTCGTACGTGGCCCTGCAGGAGAGCGAGCAATTGCAGGCGCGGGCCAACCGCGAGATAGAGGAAGTGCGCCGCCAGACCGAGGACCGCATCGACCAGCTGGAGAGCATCCAGCTTCACCAGTTGCTGAGCGAGCAGACCTTCCGCGAAGTGAACGACGCCTTCCCGGGCGTGTTCAAGGCGGGCATGGGGGCCGAGGCGATCCTGGAGATCGTGCACAACCTCGACATGGACAGGCTGGCGGCAGACCTGCGGCACGAGATCCAGACGGTGGGCGGGCAGCGGCGCAAGAAGGCGACCAAGCGGCTGCGCGTGGTCGAGGCGTTCCGCAAGTCGGGCAACCACCCGGCGTGGATGATGTTCACCGTGCTGCCCGTGATCCCGCCCGACCTGCGCCCCATGGTGCAGTTGGATGGCGGGCGGTTCGCAACGTCAGATCTGAACGACCTGTACCGGCGGGTGATCAACCGCAACAACCGCCTCAAGAGGCTGCTGGAACTGGGAGCGCCGGAGATCATCATACGGAATGAGAAGCGCATGCTGCAGGAAAGCGTGGACGCGCTGATCGACAACGGGCGGCGCGGGCGCGTGGTGTCTGGCTCGGGCAAGCACCGGCTGAAGTCGTTGAGCGATATGCTCAAGGGCAAGCAGGGCCGGTTCCGGCAGAACCTGCTCGGCAAGCGCGTGGACTACTCGGGCCGCTCGGTGATCGTGGTCGGGCCGGAACTCCGGCTGCACCAGTGCGGGCTGCCCAAGAAGATGGCGCTCGAGCTGTTCAAGCCGTTCGTGATGCGGCGGCTGGTGGCCCAGGGCCAGGCGCACAACATCAAGAGCGCGAAGAGGATCGTGGAGAGGGTGCGGCCCGAGGTGTGGGACGTGCTGGAAGAGGTCATCAAGGACTACCTGGTGCTGCTGAATAGAGCGCCGTCGCTGCACAGGCTGTCGATCCAGGCGTTCGAGGCCGTGCTGATCGAGGGCTCGGCCATCCAGCTTCA